>DASSXC010000261.1:0-17623 GCA_035704205.1 Solirubrobacterales bacterium
CGCTGAGGCGGGCAACCAGCGGCTCGCGGACGTCCGCACCGGCGACCCGGGCCGATTGCGAGGCGACGAGCACCAGCCGTTCGCCGTAGAGCCGTGGCATCAGCTCCTTGTCGACCCGGTTGCGGGTCGCGTCGTCGAGCAGCATCAGCGAGCCGTCGAAGCGGGGCCCGACCCGGTGCTCGAGCTCGTGCAGCGCCACCGCGATGAAGTTGCTCTTGCCGGCGGCCTTGGTCCCGATCAGGCCCATCGAGCGGCTCGGCGCCTCGGCAAAGCGCTGCGGCAGATCCGAGTGGCAGCTCGGGCAGACGGGCCGGGCCGGGGAGCCGCAATCGCAGCGGACCGGGCGGCCCTTCTTGACCGCGAAGGAGCGACCGAGGGTGCCGCGGCGCTGAAAGACCCGCCCGGCCAGCGGCGGGTCGATGCCGCGCAACCGCCCCTGTGCGTCGTCGGGCACACGCGGGCAGCGTTTCTCGTCGCTGCCGGTGCAGCGAAACGCCGCGACCTGCGTCGACCAGGGCTCGAAGCAGTACGGGCAGAGGACTGAACGGGAGCGGGGCATCGGCTCAGTCGATGAGCAGCTGGTCGGCCATCGGGTCGAAGAGGACGAACGAGCTCGCCGCGCTCGCCGAGTCGAGGAAGAGCCGTATCGCCAGCGGGCGGGAGAGGCCGCGGAGCTCGAGGCTCGAAGAGCGCGGGCCGTCGCCGCCGAGGCGCGCCAGGACGGCGCCGTCGGTCGCCGTGCGCGGCAGGATTTCGCCCTCGCGCCCGACCAGCACGAGCTCGGGCAGGCTGCCGGTCGGCGGCTCGCTGACCTCGACCTCGAGGCGTTTCTGCAGCATCCCGGAGCGGCGCACGGAGTAGCGCAGCTCGGTCCTGCTCTTCGTCCTCAGCGTGGCCCGCGTTCCCCTGCCGCCGCCGCTGCCGCAGGCGATCTCGCCGCCGATACGCGCCGCCGGATACACCGAGACGAACAGCGAGCGCTGCTCGCCGAGGTCGAGCGGGCAACCGCCGCGGTCGCGGTACTCGCCGAGCCGGTAGTCGATCGCCTGCGAGTCGGCGTCCCCGGGGCCGGCCGGCTGGCGATCGTGCCGCCAGACCACGCGGGCGAGGGTGACGCCGTCCGGCCAGGTCCAGGTGACCTGAGCCTGGCGGCCGTTGGCGACCGCGCGCACGTTGGCGATCTCGGGGAGGGCGACGTGACGCACCGCCACGCCGGCGATGGCCAGCCCGCCGGCGACCGTGACGGCCTGGTAGAAGCAGCGGCCGGCCGGCGGGGTGGGGTCGGCGGCGCTCGACCCGCTGACGGTCAGCGCCTGGCCAAGGGCGGCGAGGCTCGCGGGATCGAGCTCCGCGCCCAGCTCCAGCTCCGGGTCCTCAGGGCACCTGAAAACGGACACGGTGCCGTTCTCGGGCTGCTCGAAGCCGAGCGCGACGCCCGCGGGCCCCGCCTGCACGCTGAGCTCACGCAGCGGCTTCGGTCGCTCGACCGGCTCCGCGAACGCGGTCAGGCCGGGGGTGCGCACGAGCTTCCCGGCGGGGCCGGGGTACTCGACACAGACCAGATAGGTGTAGCGACGACCGTTGAGGACGGAGCGGTCGGTGACCCCGCCGCTGTCGGAGGCGATCGGCGTCTCGCTTCGATCGACCTCGTCGCGGCGAGTGACCACCACCCTGCCGGCACCGCCGCGGGCCGCCCAGGAGAGGCGCACCTCACCGTCGCCGCCACTCGCCGAGAGGTCGCTCACCTCGAGGGCGACGATCACCGGCGGGGAGACCGCGACGGGAGAGCGGGCACGGCCGCGGACGGCCTCGACCTGGTAGCGGAGCACCGCGCCGTGCCTGGCGCCGCTGTCGGCGATCTCCAGTCCGTCGACCTCGCCGACGGCGCCGGACCTGCCATCCTCGTCGCGGCGGACCAGGTACCGGACGCCGCTGGTCGGAGACGCCGCCCAGCGGACGGTCATCACCGCGCCGGTCGCGGTCGCCTCCACCCCACTCGGGGCCTGCAACGGCATCTTGTCCAGCTCTCGCTCGGCCTCGACGCAATCGGCGGCCAGGTGGAGAGCCTCGGTCAGGGTCCGCTCGCGGGCCTCCCCCTGCAGCCCCCGCGCCCTGGCCAGGGCCGTCTCGGCTTCGGCCACCCGCTCGCGCGAGGTCTCCAGCGCCTTCGCCGGCGGCTCGCCGGTGGGCCCGGGGAAGTCCTTCGCCTTCCTCTCCAGCTCGGCGAGCAGACGCCGCGCCGCGTAGTGGCGCCGCTCGGCCCGCGCCGCGTCGACCTCGGCCCAGCCGCGCTTGGCGGCCTCGACGGCGGCGGTCACCCGGCGCGAAGCGCTCTCGACCTCGGCGTGCGAGCGACCGAGGACCGCGATCGCGTCGTCGAGCTCGTCCCGAGCCCGGCCGACCCTGCCTTCGTCGACCAACTCGGGCAGGCGGGCGACGGCCCGGATCGCCGCCGTGTAGCGGTGCAGGTCGGTGCCGCACTTGGAGCAGCGGGCGGCGGTCGCGTCGTTGCGCCAGCTGCAGTCGTTCGGGCAATAGACGAAGAGGGGCGTGCCGCAGCGCCGGCAGCGCTCGTCGCCGGCGTCGCGGGGGTGGGGGTTGTTGCAGGAGGGGCAGGCGACGAAATCGACCGCGGCGCCGGTGCGCAGGCCGGCCCCGTATTCGCGAGCCAGTTCAGCCACGACGCGCTGCGCCAGCTCGCTCGTCAGGCCGAGCGCCAGCGCCTCCCGCAGCAGCTGCTCGGCCTCCACCTCGTCGATCGCACCGTCGTCGGCGGCGGCCTTCATCGCCCGCAGCTCGAGCGCCTCGCGCACGTCCAGCATGAGGCCGTGCACGTAGGCGCGGGTGTCGTTTTCCAGCAGGTGGATGCGGGCCAGAGAGAGCACGGAGTCCCAGCTCGCCTTGGTGTTGCCGTGGCTGCGCAGCCGGTTCGCCTGCACCTCCTCCTGGTGCCGTGCCTCGATCGTCTCCCGGTCGTCCGTCAGCTCGAGGCCGAAGGCGTGGAAGAGACTCAGGCCAACCCGCGGTTCGCCGAGGTCGCGGGCGAGGTTGGTGAGGGACTGGGCGATGACCGTGCGCTGGCTCTGGTCCAGCACCTCCGGCTCGGCGGCCACCGGTGCCGCATCGAGTTTCGCCTGCACGGCCGGGCCGGCGATGCCGGTCGTCGCGGCCATCTTTTCCAGGCGAGCCCGCTGCGCGGGTTCGAGCCCCCCCGCCGAGCGGATCATCTGCTCCAGGAGCTCGTCCCACTCCTGCACGGCTCGCGTCGAGGCCTCTTCCCGCTCCCGCATCTGCTTGCGCACCTTGTCCGCCAGCTGTTCTCGCCCGCGCGGATCGACCAGGGCCAGCTTCGCCTCGGAGTGCTTGTCGATCAGGCTCCTGACCGTCGCTCCGTACTTGGCGTGTTCGGATTTCTTGTCCCAGCAGCGCTTCACCTCTTCGAGGCGGGCCTCTATCGCCGTTTCGTCGGCGTCCTCGACGTCAAGGAGGTAACGGTCGAAAAGGTTGGGAAGCTCAGCCGATTCGACGCAGGGAGCAAGCACCTCCGTGAGGTAGGTCTTCGGATCGAACGGCCGCACGAGTCCCTCAGAGGCGCTTCATCGAAGCGACGCGCTCCGCCCCGGCGGCGATCTCGGCCTCGCTCATCACGGCGCCCTCGGCCTTGACTTCGAATTCGAGTTCGGCGCCGTTGTGGTGCCTTGCCTTTGCCTTCAGCACACCGCTCTCCGACATCGAGAGCGTCACACTCAGCGGCGACCCAACCGGGTCGGTGCCCGGCAGGCCCTGCAACAAACCTTCACCGATGTGGTCGTTGTGCTCGAGCCTCTCGGACAGCTCCGAGCCGGCCTGCTGCCAGAGCTCCAGGTTCACCGTGGTCTGGTTGGGAACGACGGTGCCGTAGGTCCTCGGCTCGGGCTCGGCCGGCAGCGGGGTGTTGGGGCCGATCACGTGATCGATCCAGAAGTCCTCCGGATTTTTCGTGTCCGGGTCCGCACCGTCGTTGAGCACCTTCACCCCGAAGCCACGCGAGCAGACGTTGGTCACCGTGGTGTCGCGGATGCGTTGCACCGTGCCTTTGTCCACACTCATCTCTTTCGCGACGCTCTGCTCAACCTCCGGCGAAGTACTGTCCTCGCCGCGGGCCTCCGCCTCTTCGTCCAGCCTTGCCCGCAGCTCGGCCTGGAAGCCGAGCAGGGCCGCGCCTTTGGCCACCGCCTGGTTGGCGTCCTCCAGCTCGGGCGTCCAACCCTCGAAGCTCTCCGCCAGGCGCTCGGCCACGGCGGGCATGAAGGACGAGCCGCCGACGAGCAGGACGCGGTCGATCTTCTCCACACCCAGCTCCTTGGCTTTCTCCACCGTTTCGCGGGTGAACTCGATCGTCTGATCGAGCAGATCCCGCGTCGCCGACTCGAACTCCTCGCGGGTCAGCTCGACGTTGTCGCGAGCGTCGCCCGAGACGACTATCTGACTGACCGAGTCGCGCAGGGTGAGTCCCCGCTTGAGCTCCTCGGCGGCGAGCCGCAGCTCGGCCGAGCCGACCTCGTCGTCGAGCGGATCGGGAGCGTTGGGATTTGCCTCGGCAAACTTGGACACGACCAGGTTGACGACCTGCTGGTCCCACTGGGCACCGCCGAGGCGGTGGTTGCCCCCGGTCGCGACGACGCGAATGTGACTGCCCGAGTCGTTTGGCTCGAGGCGGATGACGGTTACGTCGAAGGTACCGCCACCGAGGTCGTAGACCAGCACGGTTTCGTCGACGTCCGCACTCTGCGCGAAGCCATAGGACATCGCCGCCGCGGTGGGCTCGTTGATCACGTCGACCACGTCCAGCCCCGCCATCTTGCCGGCGGCGATCGTCGCCTCACGCTCCGTGATGCCGAAGTAGGCCGGCACCGTGATCACGACCTTCTCGACCTTCTCCCGCGTTTGCAGCTCGGCGTCCTCACAGAGGGCCTTGAGGATCTGGGCGGACACTTCCGCCGAGTTCCACGTCTTGCCGTTCGCCTCGAAGGCCCACCCCGCGTCGCCCATGTGGCGCTTCACCAGCTCGCAGACGTTGTCCGGTTCGAGCAGCATCTGGCGCTTGGCCTCCTTGCCGACCTGGATGTCCTCCGAGCCGACGAACATGACCACCGACGGCGTCACCGGGTCACCGTCACGGTTGTTGACCACGACCGGTCGACCGAACTCGTCGACGCGAGAGATGCACGAGTAGGTGGTTCCGAGGTCGATTCCCCAAACGGTGGTCGAAGCGTCACCATTGCCGTTGTTCATTTCATCCCTCCGAGGCGTGTTGACTGGTAAATGAGTTAGTTCTCGGGCGCGTCCTGCGCCGCGTCCCGATAGCGATAGGCCCGAACTTCTGCGACCCGGATCACCTCGCCGGAGTCCCAGCGGAATCCCCCTTTGACGATCTCCACGACGGATCTGTCGAGCGACTCGTCGGTGGTCGGCTCGGTGCCCGCCGCGGCGTGGAGGCGCGAATCGAACGGCTCGCCGTGTCCGGGAGCAAACGGCTCGACGCCGTTGCGAGCGAGGATGTCGAGCAGGCTCTCCTGGACGAGGCGAAGGTCGTCGGTGTCACCGTCGGAGCCCTCAGCGGCGTCGCGCATGCGACCGACGTCGTCGTGCAGGCGCAGCAAGTCGCGCAGGAGGGGTAACTGTGCGTTGCGAAGCTCGCCGGCGCGCAGGTTCTGGTTCTCGGCGTGCAGGCGATCGACCAGGTCGGTCTGACGCGCGAGCAGGCGATGTGACTCTTCCAAGCGGGTGTCGAGGCCGGCGACGGCGGCCTCCAGGCCGGCAGGGTCAGGCTGCACGGGTTCCGGTGCGGGCGGCGCTTCGTCGTCCGTGGTCTCAGCTCCCCGATCGGCGTCCTGAGTCTCCGGCAGGGGCTCAGGGATCCCATCGGCGCCCTGCGCCTCGGTCTCCTCCACGGTCTCGTCGAGCGGTAATTCCATGGCGTCTCCCCCAGCCAGCGCGGGACGATACTCGATCTGTATCAAACGCGATAATCAAAGATCATTTATTTGGTACTGGCAGTTAGTTCACACGTGGGATCCTTTCCTTGTAGGGCTCTGGTAAGGGCACGTCGAAGAGACGCTGGTGAGCGCAGACGTGACCAGCAAACTCGTCGTCTACGAGCCGGGGATGGACGCGCGCAGCACACGCGTGGCCGAAGCACTCAACACGCCGATGCTGATCGCGGCGGCACTGACCCTGCCGATGGTCGCGATTACCGAGTCCCAGCCGGGAGGTTGGTTGGAGGACGTCGCGATCGTCCTCAACTGGGTCACCTGGTTTGCCTTCGCGATCGAGCTGGTGGTGATGCTGGCGGTGGTACCCGACCGCCGCGCCTGGCTGCGGCACCATCCACTCGACCTGATCATCTGCATCTTCACGCCTCCCCTGCTACCTGCCGGACTACAAAGTCTCCGGGTCCTGCGCATGCTGCGCCTTCTACGGCTGCTCCGGCTGGCACAGCTCTCGCGCGAGGTCTTCTCGCTGGAGGGACTGCACTACGCGATGCTGTTGTCGGTCCTGACCGCCATCGGCGGTGGAGCCCTCTTCGTTGCGCTCGAGAAACAGAATCAACACCTCGACGCCTGGGAAGGGATCTACTGGGCGTTGACGACGATGACGACGCTGGGGTCGGCGATCCACCCGACGACGACTGGCGGCGAGATCCTCTCCGCCTTCATCCTGATCGTCGGCATCAGCTTCGTCGCCCTGCTGACCGGCGCCTTCGCACAGCGTTTCCTCGGCCCCGAGATCGCCGAGGTCGAGCAGGAGCTGGAGGCCGAGCAGCTAACCGCCGAGGCGGTGGCCATGCGCGAGCTGCGCGCGGTCCGCGAACAGCTGGAGGCGCTGGAGATAGCCGTCGAACGCATCGCCGACGAGCGCACCCGCTGACCGGATGTTGAAGCCTTTTAGCCCCTCCAGGGGCTAAAAGGCTTCATGAAGGTCAATCTTCGGTGGCTTGGGCCTCGGCGATCTTTGCCTCTAGTTCCTGCATCACGTCGGGGTCGCGCAGGGTGGTGACGTCGCCCAGGGCGCGACCCTCGGCGATGTCGCGCAGCAGGCGGCGCATGATCTTGCCGGAGCGGGTCTTCGGCAGGTCGTCGGCCCAGACCACCCGTTTCGGGCGGGCGAATTTGCCGATCCGCTCGGCGACGGTGGCGCCGACCTCGGCGACCAGCTCGTCGCTGGGCTCGGTACCCCCCTGCAGGGTGACGAAGGCGCAGATCGCCTGCCCGGTCTGCTCGTCCGACTGGCCGATCACCGCCGCCTCGGCGACCTTCTCGTGGGCGACGATCGCCGACTCGACCTCGGCGGTCGAGAGCCGGTGGCCGGAGACGTTGACGACGTCGTCGATCCGCCCGATCACCCAGAAGCAACCGTCCTCGTCGAGACGGGCGGCGTCGCCGACCAGGTAGGTCTCCTTGCCGAAGCGCGAGAAATAGGTCTCGACGAAGCGGTCCTCCTCCTTGTAGAGGGTGCGCAGCATCGAGGGCCACGGGCGGGTCAGGGTCAGCAGTCCCTGCCCGCTCTCGATCGGCTCGCCCTCGCCCTCGGAGACCACCTCGGCGCCCACGCCGGGGAAGGGCGTCGTCGCCGAGCCGGGCTTGGTAGCGGTGATCCCCGGCAGCGGCGTGATCATGATCGCGCCGGTCTCGGTCTGCCACCAGGTGTCGACGATCGGGCAGCGTTCGCCGCCGATCACCTTGTGGTACCAGAGCCACGCCTTGGGGTTGATCGGCTCGCCGACCGAGCCGAGCAGGCGCAGCGTGGAGAGGTCGTGCTCGGCGGGAATCTCCGCCCCCCACTTGATGAAGGTGCGGATCGCGGTCGGGGCCGCGTAGAGGATCGTCGCCTTGTAGCGGGCGATCGTCTCCCACCAGACGCCCCTGTGCGGGTAGTCCGGCGCGCCCTCCCACATCACGCTGGTGACGCCGTTGGAGAGTGGGCCGTAGACGATGTAGGAGTGGCCGGTGACCCAGCCGACGTCGGCCGCGCACCAGTAGACGTCGGACTCGGGCTTGATGTCGAAGACGTAGCGGTGGGTGGCGGTGACGCCGGTCATGTAGCCGCCGGTGGTGTGCAGGATGCCCTTCGGCTTCGCGGTCGAGCCGGAGGTGTAGAGGATGTAGAGGGGATGCTCGGCGTCGAGCGGCTCGGGCGGGCACTCGGGGTCGGCGGCCTCGAGCAGCTCGTCGTAGAAGCGGTCGCGCCCCTCGCGCATCGGGCAGTCGATGCCGGTGTGACGGACGACGACGATCGTCTCCAGCGAACCGAGGTCGCCCATCTGCTCGTCGACCGCGGCCTTGATCGGCGCCGTCTTGCCCTTGCGGCGGGCGCCGTCGACGGTGACCAGCGCCTTCGCCTCGGAGAATTCCATCCGCTCGCGCACCGACTCCGGCGAGAAGCCGCCGAAGACGACGTTGTGCGGCGCGCCGATGCGAGCGCAGGCGAGCATCGCGACGACGACCTCGGGGATCATCGGCAGGTAGATGCCGACCACGTCGCCCTTCGCGAGGCCGAGGCCCTTGAGCGCATTGGCGAAGCGCTGCACGTCGGCCAGCAGCTGCGCGTAGGTGACGTCGCGCTCCTCTCCCTCCTCGCCGCGCCAGTGGTAGGCGACGCGGTCGCCGAGGCCGGCGGCGACGTGGCGGTCGAGGCAGTTCGCGGAGGCGTTCAGCTTGCCGTCGGCGAACCACTTGTAGAAGGGCGGGTTGGAGTCGTCGAGGCCCTTGCTCGGCGACTCGATCCAGTCGAGCAGCTCGGTCGCCTGGCGGGTCCACCAGGCCTCGGGGTCGGCCGCCGCCTGCGCGTAGACGGCGGGGTCGTTCAGCAGGGCGCCTGCCGCAAACTCGGCCGGCGGCTCGAAGCGCTCCACCTCGAGCAGCTCGGTCAGCTCCCGCTCCAACCCCTCCTTCTCCTCCACTCCCATCCTGAGCTCCCTTTCTCGACCGCTAGTCTGAGCGGAACGGTACCCCTTCGATCATTCGAAGCAAACCGGACCGCCGCATGCTCTTCCGCCAGATCATCCACGAGGACCTCGGCTGCGCCTCCTACCTGGTCGGCGACTCCGGCGCGGGGGTCGCGGCGGTGGTCGACCCGCAGTGGGACGTCGATCCCTACCTCAACCTGGCCCGCCTGCACGGCGTCCGCATCGAGCACGTGCTGGAGACCCACAACCACGCCGACCACGTATCCGGCCACGGCCGGCTGGCCCGGGCGAGCGGGGCGACGATCCACGTCAGCGAGCTGGCCGAAGCCGAGTACGAGCACGAGCCGTTCAGGGACGGCTGGACGCTGGAGCTCGGCGAGGGCGTCACGATCGAGGCGGTCCACACGCCCGGCCACCGGCCCGAGCACACCTCCTTCCTGCTGCGCGACGCCGAGCGCGGCGGCGACCCCGTCGCCGTGCTGAGCGGCGACTCGCTCTTCGTCGGCGACGTCGCCCGCCCCGATCTGGCGGTCGACCCGCGCGAGGGCGCCGCCGACATCTTCCGCTCCCTGCACGAGCGGCTGCTCGCCCTGCCCGACGAGGTCGAGATCTGGCCGGGGCACCTCGGCGGCTCGCTCTGCGGCAGCTCGGGCATCGACCTGAAGACCTCCTCGACGATCGGCTTCGAGCGCCGCCACAACCGGGCGCTGGCGATCGCCGACGAGGAGACGTTCGTCGAGGACGCGGTGGGCAGCATCGGGGCCCGGCCCCCGAACGTCGAGCACATCGTCGCCCTCAACCGCGGTCCGCTGATCGAGTCGATCGGCTCCCCCGCGCGGCTGACGCCGCGCCGCTTCGAGGCGGCGATCGCCGCCGGTGCCTTCGCCGTCGACTCGCGCACCAACGAGCAGTTCGACGAGGCCCACATCCCGGGTTCGATCAGCGCCTCGGCCTACGACACCGGCTTCGCCACCAAGGTCGCCCAGGTCGTGCCGCCCGAGGGCGAGGTGGTCGTCGTCGCCGCGTCCGACGGCAACGAGCTGGAAGCGGCGGAGCTGCTCGCCGCCGTCGGCCTCCGCGTGCACGGCTTCCTCGGCGGTGGGATGAGCGCCTGGCGGGCGGAGGAGCGGGCCGTGGCGCGAATCGAGCCGATCGGGCCCGAGCAGCTGGCGGAGCGACTGGCGGGAGATGACCCGCCGCTCGTCCTCGACGTGCGCGGCGCCGGCGAGTACGCCGACGGGCACATCGCCGATTCGCTGCACATTCCCTATGGAGAGCTGGCGCAGCGCCTTGGTGAGTTGCCGCGCGACCGATGCGTGGCGACGATTTGCAAGGGCGGCAAACGGAGTGGGCTCGCAGCGTCGGTGCTGCAGCGGGAGGGGTTCGAGACGGTTCATGTGGCGCGGGGCGGAGTGGGTACGTGGCAAAAGGAAGGCCGTCCGATTCAGGCCGGTGCAGTGACAGCCGCATCCCGGTAGGGGCGATTCCGGCAGGGGTTCCACTTAACTTTTTCGGTGGCTTGGGGTTGAGCTGACGCCCGCTGCGCTCGACGAAAAAGTCACGACGTTCCACCCCTACCGGAATCGCCCCTAAGCGGTACGGGTGTGCAGGGACGGGCGCAGCGCCGCAGCCAAATCTGCTGCCAGAGAGACGGCCTCAGCAGGCTCTAGGGAGCTGGTGGTGATTCGGATCGCTGGGGCGGCTTGTAAGCGGAATGGGGCGCCTGGCATCGCTGCCCAGCCCTCGGCAAGGAGGGCTTGGACGATGCTGGTCTCGTCTGGGACGGGGATCCAGACGTTCAGGCCGGTTGGGGCCTCGACGTCGATTCCCCCTTCGGCGAGGGCCGTGACGAAGGCTTCGCGGCGCTTGCCATAGGTCGCCGTCGCCTCCTTCAGGTCGCGGCCGATCTTCGGGTCCGACCAGAGCGTCGCCGCGGTGCGCTGGAGGAGCATGCTCACCCAGCCGGGGCCGACGGCCTGGCGGCCGCGAACGCGGTTGATCGTGTCGGGGTCGCCGGCTAGGACCGCCAGGCGGAGGTCCGGGCCGAGCGACTTGGCTATAGATCGGGCTGCCGCCCAGCGGCTGCGGCCAACGGTCAGGGTCAAGCGCGGGGCGCCGGCGATCGGGCCCAGGTGGTCGTCCTCGACGACCAGGGCGTTGGGCTTGCCGGCGAGGACGCCCCGGAGGACCGCGGCCCGCTCCCGATCGAGCGATGCGCCGGTCGGGTTCTGACCGCGGGGGTTGAGGACGACAGCCGCCGCGCCCTCTTCCAGCGCCTCCCCGAGTGCCGCCGGGATCATCCCGCGCGCATCGATCGGCACCGGCCGCAGTGCAAACCCGAGAGCGCGCAGGAGGTGAAACAGGCCGGCGAAGCCGGGGTCTTCCACGGCGATCAGGTCCCCCGGACGGAGATGCGCCTGCAGGGCACGCTCGATCCCGTCGAGGGCACCGCTCACCACAGCCAGGTTCCTCGCCTCGATTCCGTCCTCTCCCAGCTCTGCCTCAACCAGCTCGAGGAGTCGTGGATCCGCCGGGTCGCTGCCGTAGAGCTGGCGCGGCGGCTCCAGCCGGCGCAGCACGGGCGAGAGGTCGGGCAGCAGATCCGGATCGGGATTACCACTCGCCAGGTCGCGGGCGCCGGCCGGAACCGACATCCCCGACAGCGAACCGGCGACCGGCGGACGCCAGCTCACCCGGGCGCCGCTGCGCGCCCGGGTCACGACGAGACCGCGCGAGCGCAGGCTCTTGAAGGCCGCGGCAACCGTGGTCGGGCTTACGTCCAGCTCGGCGGCCAGCGCACGAACGGCCGGCAATTGCTCCCCAGGGCGAAGCCCCCCCTCGGCGATCCCGCGCTCGATGCTCGCCGCGATCTCATCGGCACCCCGCCCGGATATCCGATACTGTGTCAGTTCAGAAGGCAAGATTGTACTGTAACAGATTGAGAGGCGGAAGATGGCAGCGAAGCCGCGGAACAGGGTGATCAGGGCGCCGAGCCGGGCCGCCTACGACCGCGAGACGATCGAGGCGATCCTCGACGAGGCGATCGTCTCCCACGTGGGCACGGTCGGCGAGGCCGGTCACCCGATCGTCATCCCCACCCTGCACGCCCGCGACGGCGACTGGCTCTACATCCACGGCTCGGCGGCGAGCAAAACGCTGCGCCGCGCTCAGCGCGCCGAGATCTGCCTGACCGCAACCCTGATCGACGGCCTGGTCCTGGCCCGCTCGGCCCTCCACCACTCGGTCAACTACCGCTCGGTCGTCGTCTTCGGCCAGGCCGAGCTGGTCGATAGCGCCGACGACAAGGCCACCGCGCTCTCCGCCATCACCGAGAAGCTCATCCCCGGTCGCTGGGACGACGTGCGGGCGCCAAACGAGCTGGAGCTGCGCGCGACGTCCGTGCTGCGCCTGCCCCTGGCCGAGGCCTCCGCCAAGCTGAGGACCGGCGGCCCGGTCGACGACGAGCCCGACTACGACCTGCCGATCTGGGCCGGCACGGTCGGCCTGCGTCTCGTCGCCGGCGAACCGCGGCCCGACGACCGCCTCCTCCCGGGGGTCGAGCGCCCGGCCTACGTCGGCGCGCTCGTCAACTCGATGCCCTAGTAGCCGGGCGGGTGGCGGGCGATGAAGCCTTCCGGCGAGTTGACCATTTCGGGGTGCCAGCGGGGGCCGGCGCCGCCTGAGGTATCGAAGGCGAGACCGGCGATGACCATCCAGGCGTGGCCGGAGTTGGCGTAGACGGTGATCCACTGCCCGGAGCCGGCTTCTCCCCAGGTCTCCAGGCCGGTCGAGTCGAGCGGGCTTTCGAGGAAGCCGCCGCCGTGCAGGGCGTAGCTGACCGCGCCCGAGCAGTCGTAGCCCGAGGATTCGAAGGAGCCGTGACCACCGCCCCAGACATACGGGGTCGTGGCGATCGCGTTGGCGGCTTCGATCGCCGCCTTGACGGCGTCCGGCGCGCTGCTCGGCACGCTCGCCTGGCTTTCGGAGATGTACTGGGCCTGCTGGCCGGGAGTCAGCGGCGCCGGTGCGCTCGCCGGAACCGACGCGCCCGAGTCGGCGAGCTGTTCGGTGATCGTCGCCAGGTTGTCGCTCAGCGCCGATTCGCGCGACTGCAGCTCGTCGAGCTGTTCCTGGCGCTCGGCCTGGGCCGCCTTCAGGTCGGCGAAGCGAGCGGCCGCTTCCGCCCGCGCGTCGGCGGCTTCCTGCTCCTTGGCGGCGATCGAGTCGCGGGCTTCCTTCAGCTCTGCACGGATCTCGGCCATCCGCCCGACCGCCGCCTTGGCTTCGTCGCGCAGACCCTTGACGCGGCCGGCGACGGCGTCGTCGTAGTCCTGGACGCGGCTGAGGTATTCGGCGCGGACGCTGGCCTGCGACCAGGTCTCCGATTCGAGCACGACGCTGAGCACATCAGGGCTGCCCGCCTCGTAGATCGCGACCAGGCGGTCGCGCAGCACGTCCAGGGCTCGCTGCAACCGGTCGCGGATCCGCTCCAGGCGGTCTTTTTCGGCTTCCAGCTCGGCGGTCGCCCGGTCCAGCTCGCCCTGCTTCTCCTCGAGCTCGGATTCGAGCGCTTCCTGCTCCTGGCGCAGCCGCGAGACTTCGCCCAGCATCGAGTCGATCGCCCTGTTCTGTTCGGCGATCGTGTCGGCGAGCGCGCTCTGGCTCTCGCGCACGTGGCTCAGCTTGCCCTGCGTCGCGTCGAGCTTTTCGCGCAGGGTCGCCGCCTGCGCACTCGCCAGAAGGCAGAGCGCAAGGAACAGCAGGGTGGCCGGGAACAACAGCCACCGGGGGGTGCCAGCACCGGCGCGCATTCGCGCCCGACGCTAGCGAAATCCCCCGCTGATTGTTAGGAGTTGCTAATAACCTGCAACTTCAGTTGCATCAGGCGAGCAGCTTGGCCTTCGCCTTGTCGAACTCCTCGCCGGAGAGGGCGCCCTTTTCCTTCAGCTCGTTGAGCTTGTGCAGTTCGTCGGCCGGCGAGCCACCGTGCGCCTGTTCACGCACGTAGGAATCGAAGTGCTGTTTTGCCTCCGCCTGCGCCTTGATGGTCCGTTCCCGCATGCCGCTGCCACGTGCGATCAGATAGATCAACGCGGTCAGGAAGGGGATGAAGACGAGGAAAAGGACCCATGCGGCCTTCACCCAACCGGAGATGGAATGGTCGCGGAAGAGGTCGGTGAGGATGGTGATCAGGATCCAGATCCAGATCACGAAGAAGAAGACCTCGAAGGCGATGAGCAGCGCTTCGCCAAAGTTGATGTCTGCGAACGGCAGCACGTGTGTTCCTTTCAGTAGATGCAGGGGCGTCGTGATCTTAAAGGCGCTGGGCGAAGAGCACCGCGGCGACCGCGGTGGCGAGGTTGAGGCTGGAGACACCCTCGCGCATCGGGATGCCGAGGCGGACGTCGGCGCGCTCGAGCAGGTCGGCGCTGAGGCCATGGCGCTCGGTGCCGAAGGCGAGGATCGCCCGCGGCGGCAGCTCGACGGACCGCAGGTCCTCTCCACCTGGATCGATCGCAACCAGCGGCCGGTCGACCCGCGCGAGCCGATCCAATTCTGAGCGGCCCTCTCCACCCTGGCCCCTTTCCCGTCCCATAAGCCGGAAAGGGGCCAGGGCCACGACCGGCAGGGCGAAGTGGAGGCCCGCGGCACCGCGCAGAGCATCGGGGTGCCAGGGATCGTTGGGTCCCGTCGTCAAAACCCCACCGGCATCGGCGGCGGCGGCGACCCGCACACAGGCCCCCATGTTGCCCATCGTCCTGGGGTCCTCCAGCAGGACCAGCGGCGACGGTCGGCTGTCCGCCAACACCTCCCCCGCATCGACCTCCGGGCGCCGGGCGATGGCGACGACGCCGGTCCGCGGCGCCTGCGGCACCAGCTCGGCCAGGACCCCGGCGCCGACGGGAGTCGTGCGCTCGACAAGCGAGTCGCCCAAATCTGGGGCCAGCTCCCCAGCGAGCTCCCGCAGCTCCCGCGGATCCGCAGCCACCGCCTCGACAACGTCACCACCAAAGCGCAGCGCATGCTTGAGAGCGTGGAATCCCTCCAGCACAGCCAGACCCGGATCGCGTCGCGCCGTGCGGTAGCGGCGGATCAGCGCAGCTTGGTCACCTCCGTTCACCGTCGCACACCTAACGCATCGAGAAGATCGCCCGGAGCGAAAATTGGCGCGCCACCAACGAGGTCGAGAAGGTCGCCGTCACCTGAAACAAGCATGGCGCTCTGGCTGAACGCGAGCGCAATCAGGTAGTCGTCGTCGGGATCGGGGGAACGCAAGGGCGGTACATCGAGGGGATCGGGGACGGCAACGGCATCGCGCTTCAGCAGGGCGACGTAATCGCTCACCACGTCCAGGTCGACATATTACGGAACCTCTCACGAGCCAGCACACCCTGCAGCTCGTCCAGCAGATGTGGCGAGACGATCGACTCCAGACCCCCAGCTCGAACCTCGGCACAGGCGCACCTTAGTGCACTTATGCA
The DNA here is from genome assembly GCA_035704205.1 of Solirubrobacterales bacterium. Lineage (GTDB taxonomy): Bacteria > Actinomycetota > Thermoleophilia > Solirubrobacterales > 70-9 > VRUE01. Next base: position 15,430 of record DASSXC010000261.1, read on the forward strand.
TTGATGCAGGCTCAGCCCGGGGCGACCCCGCCGGCGGACACGCCACCACCGGGCGAGGTGGGGGCCGGGGCGGGCTCTGGGGCCGCTTCGGGCCCTGCTTCGGGTGCCGATTCGGGATCCCCGGCTTCCGCATCGCCGCCCTTGCCCTTCTTGCCCTCGTCCTCTTCTTCCCCTTCTTCGAATTCTTCGTATTCGCCTTCTTCGCTGTATGAGCCAGAGGCGCTGGTGTGTTCGCTGTCGAGGCCGGAGAGTTCCGGCAGGCTCGCGGGCTGCTCGAATTCGGGGCAGTTGCCGGCGGCGGCCGACGACATGAAGGAGGCCCAGATCGGCCCCGCCGTCGGCCCACCGAAGCCGGTTTCTTCGCGTGACTGTGGGTGGCCAACCCAGACCGCGGTCGAGTAGAGCGGCGTATAGCCGGCGAACCAGGCATCGGAGAGGCCCTCCGAGGTGCCGGTCTTGCCGGCGGCGGCGCTGCAGCCCATGTAGGTGTAGCCGGCGCCCGTGCCCTGGGTGATCACGCCCTCCAGCAACCGGGTCACTTCGTAGGCCTCTCCCTCGGTGAGCACGCGCTCGCCGGCGTCGGGGTCGGGTTCGTCGACCTTGCCGCTGGGGAACTCGACCCGGGCGATCGCGGTCGGATCGTGGTGGATGCCGCCGCTGGCGAGAGTCGCGTAGGCGTCCGCCATTTCGAGCGGCGTGACGCCGACGGCAAGACCGCCGAGCGCCTCGGCGGGAACCGATTCGAGCGGCGCTTCGATGCCCATCTGGCGGGCGGTATGGGTGACGTTCTCGGGCCCGACGTCGAGGTCGAGCTGGGCGAAGACGACGTTGGTCGAGTGCCAGGTGGCCGAGGCGAGCGACATCGTGCCGCCGCCCGGCTCGGCGTTGTTGACGACCCAGGGTGGCCCGGCGCCGGGCAGGTCGAGGGTCTTCGGCGAGGTGCCGTCGTAGTAGGTGCTGTCGGGGTCGACGCCCTGTTTGATCGCGGTGGTGAGGACGAAGGTCTTGAACGAGGAGCCGGGCTGGCGGTGGGCCTGCCAGGCGTAGTTGAATTCGCTTTCCTCGGCCGAGCCTTCGGTCGAAGCGAGGGCGACGATCTCGCCATTGGCCGGATCGACCGAGGCGAGCGCCGCAGCCGGGCCACCTTCCGGATAGCAGACGCCGCAGGCATCGACCGCTTCCTGCGCGCGTTCCTGCAGCTCGGGGTCGATCGTCGTGTAGGCCTTGAGGCCGCCGTAGCGAACCGTGTTGAGGCCGTATTTGTCGATCAGCTCCTGCTGGACGAGGTCGAAGAGGAAGCGGTCGTGGATCACCCGGTACTTGTGGCCCGGGCTGAGCCCGAGGCCGCGGTGGACCGCCTTGCGGTATTCGGAGGGGGTGATGTAGCCCTGGTCCTCCATCGCTTCGAGGACCTGGTTGCGGCGATCGCGGGCGGCGCCGGGGTCGAGGAAGGGGTTGTATTCGGAGGGCGCCTGCGGCAACCCGGCGATCATCGCCGCCTCGGTCAGGTCGAGCTCCTTGGCGGGCTTGCCGTAGTAGGTCTGCGCCGCCGCCTCGGCGCCGACCGCCGTCTCGCCTTCGACCGTGCCGTAGGGAGCCGTGTTGAGGTAGGCGGTGAGGATCCACTTCTTGGAGTGCTCTTCCTCCTGCTCGTAGGCGAGGTGAGCTTCGATCAGCTTGCGCTCGATCGTCGGTTCCGGATCGCGGATGTAGAGGTTGCGGACGAGTTGCTGGGTGATCGTCGAGGCGCCCTGGACCGGCTTGCCGCCGGCCAGCAGGTTCTTCCAGGCGGCGCGGGCAATGCCCTCCGGATCGATCGCGCCGTGGTTGAAGAAATTGCGATCCTCGATCGCGACGGTGGCGTATTTGAGGTTCTGCGGCAACGCCCGTGAGGGGACCGGCTGGCGGATGCTGCTGGCACGGATGAAGCCGATCAGGCTGCCGTCGGCGGCATAGATCGCCGAGGAGCGGCCCTTCTGAACCGGCTTGAGGCTGGAGAGCGGCGGCGCCGAGTTGTAGACGTCGATCGCCCAGCTCGCCGCCACGGTGCCGGCGACCGCGGCCACGATGGCAAGCGCCCCGATCGGGATCAGGACTTTCCTCTTCCAGCTCAGGTGGTGATGCCTGCGCCGCTGCCGTCGTGCCCGATTCGTCATCGCAAAAATTCTATTCAGCCTGCCGAGCCGGCCAACAC
>DASSXC010000262.1:0-4198 GCA_035704205.1 Solirubrobacterales bacterium
ACCCGGAAGAGCTGCGCGGCCAGGTCGACGCTCGGCGGTCGCACGGCGATGTAGGCGATCGCCGCGAAGAGGATCGGCATGAAGACGCCGAGCCAGGGCAGCCAGGCCCGCGACGGAGCAACGAGACGACCACCCGGGTCGGGCTCGAAGCCGTGGCCGGGGTCGAAGCCCGAGTATCGCCATTGACCGGCCATGGGAACGCGCAAGGATACGGAGCGGGTGCGCCGTGCAACGATTTCAAGGGTGAGCGAGGAAATCCTGGTCGTGCGCTGGGGGCTCGTCCCCTACGAGGAGGCGCTGGTCGCCCAGCGCTGGCTGGAGGGCGCCCGGCAGGAGGGCGAGGTGCCGGACGTCCTGCTGCTGCTCGAGCACCCGCCCGTCTACACGCGCGGGCGGCGCTCCAGCGACGAGGAGCTGCCGATGCGGCGCGAGTGGTACGAGATGCAGGGGATCGAAGTCCACGACACCGACCGCGGCGGGCGCGTCACCTACCACGGACCGGGACAGCTGGTCGCCTACCCGATCGTCTCGCTGAAGCCCTACGGCGACGACGTCCACGAGTACGTGCGGCGCTTGGAGCGAGTGGCGATCGAGGCGCTGGGCAAGCACGGCGTGCCAGCGCAGACGATCGACGGCCTAACCGGCGTCTGGACGGAGGGCGAGGCCCCAACCGACGGCCGACGGGCCGAAAAGTCCAGTCCGACTGTACTTTCAGGCCCGTCGGCGGAGGGGGAGGCGCGGAAGATCGGCTCGATCGGGGTGCATGTGAGCCGCGGGGTCACGACGCACGGGCTGGCGGTCAACGTCAACAACGACCTGCAGCCGTTCGAGTGGGTCGTCCCCTGCGGGATCGACAACTGCCGCGTCACCTCGCTCGGCCGCGAGCTCGGCGCCGAGCAGGACCTCGGCGCCTTCGCCGATACCGTCGTCGCCCGCTTCGGCGAGGTCTTCGAGCGCGCGGCCGTCGCCACCACGCCGACGGCCTTGGGTCTCGACAACGCTAGGCTCGGAGTCGCATGAGCGTTCCCCCCGAGACCACCGCGCCGCCGCGCGAGGCAGGCGAGCCCGCGGCGGCCGAGCGCGTTCATGTCACCCGCTCGCGCGCCAAGCCGGGCGGCACCGCGGCGAGTGGCGACGGTGCCGTCCCCTTCCGCCGCGCCCGCAAGCCACCCTGGCTGAAGGTGCCGGCGCCGGGCGGGCCGACCTACCGGCGGCTGAAGGCGGAGATCGGCGGCGAGGGGCTGCACACCGTCTGCGAGGAGGCCAACTGCCCCAACGTCGGCGAGTGCTGGGAGCGCGGCACGGCGACCTTCATGATCCTCGGCGACGTCTGCACCCGCCGCTGCGGCTTCTGCAACGTGAAGACGGGCGTGCCGAGCTGGAACGACCCGCTGGAGCCGCTGCGCGTCGCCAACCAGGTGAAGCGGATGGGGCTGCGCCACGCCGTCGTCACCTCGGTCGACCGCGATGACCTGCCCGACTACGGGGCGAGCGCCTTCGTCGGCACGATCCGCTCGATCCGCATGCAGGCGCCCGGCTGCAGGGTCGAGGTCCTCACCCCCGACTTCCGCGGCCAGGAGATGCCGCTGGCGAAGGTGATCCACGAGCGGCCCGAGGTCTTCAACCACAACGTCGAGACGGTGCCGCGGCTCTATCCGAAGGCGCGGCGGGGCTCCAGGTTCCTGCGCTCGGCCCGGGTGCTGCGCACGGCGAAGGAGATGGGCGGCGCCGACGTGGTCACCAAGTCGGGGCTGATGGTCGGCCTCGGCGAGTCCTTCGAGGAGATGGTCGAGACCTTCGGCCTGCTGCGCGAGCACAAGGTCCAGGTGCTGACGGTCGGCCAGTACCTGCGGCCGACCGAGAACCACCTGCCGGTCGAGCGCTACTGGCACCCGGAGGAGTTCGAGGCGCTGGAGCGCGAGGCCCACGCGCTGGGCTTCGAGTCGGTCGCCTCCGGTCCGCTGGTCCGCTCCAGCTACCACGCCGATCAGAACCTGCCTCAGTCGGCGGCAGCCGCAGGCTAGGCCTGGCCCCTTTCCCGTCCATATCACCGGAAAGGAGCCAGGTCTTCGCAATCAACCTTCGGTCGCGAGCGGCCGCGGCGCAGGCTCGTCCCAGAGGCCGAAGCGTTCCCGCCAGTAGTCGGTGAGGAAGATGTTGTTCGGGTCGCGCTCGGCGCGCAGGCGGAGGAAATCGTCCCAGCGGGGGTACTGGGCGCGGAAGAAGTCGACCCAACCGCGGTCGCCGGCGGGGTAGCGGGGCTGGAACTTGCCCCAGTGGAGGCGGAAGGGAATCTCCGCTTCGCGCAGCAGCGACCAGAGGCCGGCGTAGAAGCTCTCGACCGGGTCGGCGGCGTTCTCGGCGAACCAGTAGGGGTCGACGCGGAAGGCCCCGTGCCGCCACTCGTCCTCGCCGCCGCTGTGGCTGGCGTTGAGCCAGAAGGGCTGCGGCTTGGCGGCGTAGAGCTCCCAGGCGTAGGTGCCGGTGCGGGCCAGGGCCTCGGCGTCGTCGCTCGGCGCGGCGAACCAGTCGCGCAGCAGCCGCATCGTCTGCTCGGTGCGTGGCAGCGGCACCCAGGCCTCGGTGAACTCGGTCGGGACGAGCACGTCGTCGGCCTGGTTGTCCATCGGCAGGCCGTGCCAGCCGAAGTCCTGGAAGCGCTGCGGCTTGCCTCGCTCCGCGCCCTCTTTGTCGGCGTCGAGGCTGACGAATAGGTCGACCAGCTTGGGGAAGAAGTCGGGCAGCTCGCGCTCGATCAGGCCGGCCGCCGGCTCGAGCAGGGCGATCGCCGCGTCGACGCCGAACTCGATCGCGGCGGCGAGGACCTTGCCGAGCAGCTCCCCGACCCCGCCGAGGTCCTTCTGGCCGAGCAGGGCCAGCACCGCCTGCAACTCGTCGAAGTCGTCCTCCAGCTTGGCCCTTGCCCTGGAGAGGTCACCGAGGTTGCCGATGATCGTGTAGAGGATCCCGATCATGTGCTGCTGGGTCTGCGGGTCGTCGCCGAACTGGGTGTAGGGCTTGGGTTTGAAGCCAGACTCGGCGGGAATGCGCTCGGCCTGCCAGGTGAGCACACGGTCCGCGCCCCGCTGCGGCCACCAGTTCACCCGGGAGAACTGCGTCTCACGGAGGAAGCGTTCGAGTGAGGGGCGGCCGGCGTCACCGCCGCCGAAGAGGTCGACGGGGCAGGACTCGACCGTCGTCGTCGCCTCCTGTCCGCGGATGTTGAAAGTCTCGGCGCACTGCAGTGTGATCGTGGAAACGACACCGAGCAGGCCCAGGTTCGGGCACATCGCGTGGAAGAGGTCGGGGTCGGCGTCGTCCAGGGTCACCTCGTGGACCTCGCCGCGGCCGTCGACCAGGCGGAAGCCCCAGAGGTTGCGATTGGCCGAGAACTGGACCGAGCCGCCCGAGGAGCCGGTGGCGGTGAAGCCGCTGACGGTCTGGTGGGTGATGCCGCCGGTGTCCTCCAGTGCCCAACCCTTCTCGGTGGCGAGCTGCCAGAGCAGGCTGCTCTCCAGCGTCGCGGTGCCGGTGGGGTCGCCCGGATCGGCACCGAGGTGGATGCCGGCATCGGCTTCGACCAGCTTGCGCTCCTCGTCCCGCACTCGCCAACCGCGGTAGCGGTCGAGCATCAGGTTCATGTTGGCGCCGGCGGGGGGCGTCTGCACGCTGACGCGATCGGGGGGCGGGCTCGCCGGATCGGTGTAGATCGCGTGGGAGACGGTGTGGGCGGCGCCGCGCACGCGGAGCTGCCGGCCTTCGCGGTGCGCGGCCTTGACGAGGGCGATCAGCTCCTCCTCGGAAGCGGGATGGAAGAAGCCGTCGGCGGCTGGGGACGGGGCGGGTTCGCTCACGCCGGCGGAGCGGGTGATTTGGGCCACAGCCTCTGCAGCGCCCCGAGGGCGTTCTTCCACGTAATCCGCTCGGCGTCCTCCTTGCCGTAGCGGTCGATCAGGGCGGCCTCCAGCAGGGTCAGGTCAGCCGCGTCCTCGAGGCCACTCACGCTCGGCTTGATGAAGCCGTCGAAGTCGGTGCCGATGGCGATCTGCTCGTAGCCACCGGTGATCTCGGCGATCTTGTCGACGTGCTTGCAGATGATCTCGAACGATTCGTCGAGCGTCTCGGTGAAATCGCCTTTCCTGCGGATGCCGTCGTTGAGCTGGTGCTGGGCCATGATCAAGCCGACGACGCCCTTGCG
>DASSXC010000263.1:0-7502 GCA_035704205.1 Solirubrobacterales bacterium
TGCCCAACGTGCGCCTGCAGCACGCCCTCGCCCGGATGGGCGGCGTCGGCATCCTCAACCGCTTCCTGACCTGGGTGCACTGGCTCTGGTTCGTCGAGCCATATGCGGCACTCGTCTTCATCCTGCTGCGCCATCCCGACCACTTCCCCCGCGCGGCGCGCCGCCTGGCGGCGGTCTTCGACGTCGGCTGCGCCGTCTACTTCGCCGCCCCGACGGCACCGCCCTGGTGGGCCTCGGAGAACGGACACAGCGGCGAGGAGGTGCGGCGGATCATGGTCGAGGTCGGGGAGGAGACGTGGAAATCGGCCTGGCCGGCGATGTACGGGGCGCTGGGCGGCAATCCCTGGGCGGCGATGCCCTCGCTGCACTTCGCGACCTCGGTTTCGGCGGCGATCTCACTCGCCGAGACCGGCCGTGGCCCGGGCGTTGCCGGCTGGGGATACGCGTTGACCCTGGGCTTCGGGCTGGTCTATCTGGGCGAGCACTACGTCACCGATCTCCTCGCCGGGGGAGCCCTCGTCGCCGCCGTGCAACGCGGTGAGTCGCTCGGCGAGCCGGCGGTGGAAGCGGTGAATCGTCGCCTGCAGGGTCTGGAGCGCCTGGCCAACGGGTAGCTTGCGGGTGTGCCTCCCGAGCAGCCGGTGAATGGAAACGGCGGCTACGAGCTGCCGCTGCTCACGCGGCGGCGGGTAGCGCAGACGCTGCTCGTCGTCCTCGTCCTGCTGATCGGGATCTACTTCCTCTTCCCGAAGCTGGTCGGCCTCGGCGACGCGATGAGCAAGCTCAGCGAAGCGGAGGCGATCTGGATCGTCGTCGCGATCGGCTTCGAGCTCGCCGCGATAGTCACCTACATCGCGCTCTTCAAGGCGGTCGTCGGGGGTGATGTGCTGCGGCTGAGCTGGCGCGAGACCTACGACATCAACCTCGCCGGCGTGGCGGCCACGCGCCTCTTCTCGGCCGGCGGTGCGGGCGGGATCGCGCTCACCTACTGGGCGCTGCGCCGGGCGGGGATGGTCCGCCACGAGGTGGCGCGGCGGATGGTCGCCTTCCTCACCCTCCAGTACGTCTTCTACCCGCTGGCGTTGATCGTCTTCGGGGTGCTCCTGCGCACCGGCGTCATGCCCGGCAAGGCCTCGGTCGAGCTGACGATCGTGCCGGCGGCGATCTCGGGCCTGGTCCTGATCTTCGGCGCCCTCGCCGCTCTCATTCCAGCCGATCTGCGCGAACGGCTGACCGCGCACGTGCACCGCCCGCGCAGCCGGGCGATCGCCGACAAAGTGGCGAAGGTGGTGGCGACGGTCGGCGAGGGGGTCAGGTTCGGCTTCCGGCTCCTGATCCACCCCGGCCGGGGTGGGTTGGCCGTGATCGGGGCCGTCGGCTACTGGGCGACCAACATCGGCATCCTCTGGGCCTCGTTCAAAGCGTTCGGGGTGCACGTGCCGCTGGCGGTCGTCGTGCAGGGCTTCTTCCTCGGCATGGTCGGCAACCTCTTCCCGCTGGCGCCGGCCGGCGTGGGCGCGGTCGACGCGGGGATGATCGGCGCCTTCGTCCTCTTCGGCATTCCGGAGGGGACGGTCTTCCCGGCGATCCTGATCTACCGCCTGGTCGCCTTCTGGCTGCCGATCCCCTTCGGTGTCGTCGCCTTCTTCCAGCTCCGCAACCGCGTCACGCACTGGGAAGCGGAGGGTCTGCCGGTTGACCGAGGCGTTACTATACAAAGTGAAGTATTGGACAGGACCGCGGGCCAGGAGGCCGATGTTCGGTGATGTGTTTCAGGCTCGGGGCCGATCGATCTCACTAGACTGGCGGCAAGAGATGGCGGACGAGAAACGAACCGAGAACGTGATCATCGTCGGCGGTGGGCCGGCCGGCTATACCGCCGCCCTCTACACCGCGCGCGCCAACCTCGAGCCACTCGTCTTCGAGGGCTTCCAGTGGGGTGGTCAGCTGCAGAACACGACCGACGTCGAGAACTATCCCGGCTACCCCGAGGGGATCATGGGCCCGGAGATGATGAACCAGTTCCGCGCCCAGGCAGAGCGCTTCGGGACCCGCTTCGTCACCGACGACGTCGACCGGGTCGAGCTCTCGGACGGCGGCGTGCAGAGGGTCTTCCTCGGCGACGAGGAGCACCTGGCCAAAACCGTGATCCTGGCGATGGGGGCGGAGCCACGCCGGCTCGGCATCCCCGGCGAGATGGAGTTGAGCGGCTGTGGCGTCTCCACCTGCGGCGTCTGCGACGGCGCCTTCTTCAAAGGCAAAAAAGTGATCGTGGTCGGTGGCGGCGACTCGGCGATGGAGGACGCGATCTTCGTCTCCAAGTTCGCCGACGACCTCACCGTCGTCAACCGCCGCGACGAGTTCCGCGCCTCGAGCATCATGCGCGAGCGCGCCGCCGAGCGGCCCAACATCGAGTTCAAGACGCCCTTCGTCCCCGAGGAGTTCGTCGGCGGCGACGGCGGTGGCAACCTCGATCACGTGCGGCTGCGCAACGCGGAGACGGGGGAGACCGAGGACTTCAGCACCGAAGGGGCTTTCGTCGCGATCGGCCACATCCCCAAATCGGAGATCGTCAGCGACCAGGTCGAGACCGACGAGGACGGCTACATCCGCACCCAACCGGGTTCGACCAAGACCAACCTGGCGGGCGTCTTCGCCGTCGGCGACGTGGTCGACCGCACCTACCGCCAGGCGGTCACCGCCGCCGGCACCGGCTGCATGGGCGCCCTCGACGCCGAGTGGTACCTGCGCGACACCCCACCTTCGCCCGAGGCCCACTGGGCGCCCGGCGGCGAGCCCACCGAGGTCGCCCCGACGCCGGGCTCCTGACCCAGGACTACTGGGCGAGGCCTTTCTTTTTCTCTTTCTCCGTCGGGCCTTTCAGGTCGGCCGCGGTTTTCGCCGCCAGCGTCCCGAAGAAGGTGGCGCTGGCGAGACTGAGCAGCGTGGCGGCGGTCGCGTTCCAGGTCGGGTCGCCGTCGACCGCTTTCGAGTAGGTGGCGATGGCCGCGACCACGCCGGCGCCGACCGAGACCAGGGTGCGGAGGTTGAACAAGTACGGGCGCCACCCCGATGGCCGGGTGTCCTGAGGGGCTTGCTGGTACATGGCGATCGCCTGCACGAGGGCGCCGGCCACTATGCCGATCAGCAGGGCGATGACGACACCCGCCAGTTCGTTGTCGCGAACGGTGAATTCGACCGCCATCGGGACCGCCGCCGCACCCTGCACGCTCACCATCATCGCTCCGACATAGCGGCCCGGCGTGGGCTCCGCATAACCCCCCGGGTCGTAGCAGACCCGTACGTTGACCAGGCCGGTCGCTTTGTCCACGCCCACCCGGTAGGTCAATTGTTCGTGGCCGATGGGAAGTGGCTTGTTCCCGCTGACGAAGTCGTTGACCGGAGCGACACGGACCGTGTCGGGATTGAGGTTGCCGGAGAGTCGATACGTCTGCGTGCGGACTTCCCTGTTTCGCTTCGAGCCGAAGTCCATCACCAGCGTCGCCTTGGGGATCGGAACGCCTTCGCCGTTGACCGCTTCGAGGTTGCCCTCCGAGGCGGAGGACTTGGACGCCGACGCTGCTGCCGGCGATTGTTTCTTGATCAGTTCCGGGCATCGCGATTCGCGAGCGGCGGCGGAAGTCGGGAGCACGGCCAGCAGCGCTGCGAGCAGCAGCAGTAGGCCCTTGTGGCCGCGCGTGAGATGCCGCGCCATCCCCAACACAGTGCGCGATCATAGTCGAAAACTCGACCATTACCAATTTAGTGGTCGATTTCTAATCGAGGAGCTTTTGTACTACGAAGGTGCGGCTGCCCCGTGGGGTCTCGACCTTGACCGGCTTGCCGGGCTCGGCGTCGAGCAGGGCCTGGCCGATCGGCGACTCGGCGGAGAGGCGGCCGGCGGCAAGGTCAGCCTCGGTCGAGCCGACCAGGGTCCAGGTGTTGACGGCGCCTTTGGTCTCGTCGAGGACCTCGGCGGTGCGCCCGAAGCTGAAGTGGTCACCCCCGCCGTCGACCTCTACCACGACCGCGGTGCGCAAGCGCTCACGCAGCCGTTTGATCTTGGTCTCCAGGTGCGCCTGGTCCTCCTTGGCGATGTGGTACTCGGCGTTCTCCTTGAGGTCACCCTCCTCACGTGCAACCTTGATCCGCGCCGCCATCTCAGTTCGGCCAGGGCCTTCAAGCTGCTCGATTTCCTCGCGCAGGGCAGCGATCCCCTCCTGGGTGATCGGCTCCCCGCCTCCGCCGGTGCCACTCATCCGCTCACCATTGCAGATGCAACCCCGGAGCGGCTACCGCTGCATTGGTCTGGATCGCGATTCCGGCGATGCCAAGACCGGGCGTGCTCTAAGGTCAGGGCACGGCCGCCATCTGCTCTCACATCGACTCGATCGAGTACGTCGAACCACCGGACGAGGTTGCCGGCTGTGAGGAGTGCCTGAAGCTGGGGATGAGCTGGGTCCACCTGCGGATGTGCCAGAGCTGCGGCCACATCGGCTGCTGTGACAACTCACCGGGCAAACACGCAACTGCCCATCATGGTGTGACCGGCCACCCGGTTATCCGCTCGGTCGAGCCGGGCGAGGACTGGAGCTGGTGCTACGTGGACCAGGCGATGTTCCGCCTCAGGTCCCCCGGCTGAGCTGGACGCGTGGGGTGACGATCGCGAAGCCCGGGTCCGGCTCGTCGAGCAGGCCGAGCAGCTCACCGATCTTCTCTCCGTCGCCCTCGACCCGCAGGCGGCCGCTCTCGGCGAGCCCGGCGATGTCGGCGGTTTTGAGCAGCAGCTGGTCGAGGGCGTCGCGATCGACGAGCAGGGTCGCGTCGGCGGCGGGCTCGTGGCGGCCGGGGCGGTGGCGCAGGACGCCGTTGCGCACGGTCAGCGCCTGCTCCTCGTCGGGGTCGGCGATCACCCAGTCGATCCGCAGCTGACTCTCCCAGGCACGCGGGCCGTCGAGGCGGATCGCCATCGCGTCGAGGAGCTGCGGGACGGAGAGGTTGGCGACGATGTCGGGAGGTGCGGCCGCGGTCGGCGTGCCGCCGGTCCCCTCGCGCAGCTCTTTCGCGCCCATCAGGAAGAAGTTGCGCCAGGTGGCGTTCTCAGCGCCGTAGCCGAGCTGGGTCAGCGCGTCGGCCTGGAGCCGCCGCGCCGCCTCGTTCTCCGGCTCGGCGAAGACGACGTGGTTGACCACCTCGGCGACCCAGCGGTAATCGCCTGACTCCAGGGATCGGCGCGCCTTCTCCAGGACCGCCTCGGAGCCGCCCATGAACTCGACGTAGCGCCGGGCCTGCTCCGCCGGCGGGTGCTCCCAGAGGTGCGCCGGGTTGCCGTCGAACCAGCCCATGTAGCGCTGGTAGATCGCCTTCGTGTTGTGGCTGATCGAGCCGTAGAACTCACGGCAGTGCCACTCGTTCGCGAGGCTGGGCGGCAGCTCGATCGCCTCGGCGATCTCGGGCCCGGTGCAGCCCTTGTTGAGCAGGCGCAGGGTCTGGTCGTGCAGGTAGGTGTAGAGGTCGCGCTGCTTCTCCAGCAGGTCGACGATCCGCTCCCGTCCCCAGCAGGCCCAGTGGTGGCCGCTGAAGAGGACCTCGGACTCCGCCGCGAAGAGCTCGATCGCCTCGTCGAGGTATTGCGCCCAGATGCGGGGGTCGCGGACCAGGGCGCCGCGCGGGGTGAGGATGTTGTGCATCGAACGGGCGACGTTGTCGGCGACGCAAAGGGCCTTTGCCGCTGGGAAGTGGATGTTCATCGCGGCCGGAGCCTCGGTTCCTGGGGTGAGCTGGAAGGCCATCCGCACGCCGTCGATCGTCTCCGCCTGGCCGGTCTCGGCGATCTCGACGGTGGGTGGGATCAGCGTGATCGACCCCAGCGAGACGGTCTGCCCGAGGCCGGCGCCGAGCTGTCCCTCGGGCCCGCGCTCGAGCAGCGCCCCGTACATGTAGCCGGCCCGGCGTCCCATCGCCGTGCCGGCGAAGACGTTCTCGCTGACCGCGTGGTGGAGGAAGCCGGCCGGCGCCAGGACGGGGACCACGCCGGCCTCGACGTCCTCGGCCGCGACTACACCCCTGGCGCCGCCGAAGTGGTCGACGTGGCTGTGGGTGTAGACCAGCCCGGTGACGGGACGGTCGCCGCGCTGCTCGCGATAGAGGGCGAGCGCCGCCGCCGCGGTCTCCGCGGAGACGAGGGGATCGATCACGACGATCCCCTCGTCTCCCTCGACGACGTGCATGTTGGAGAGATCGAAGCCGCGCAGTTGGTAGAAGCCGGGTGCCAGCTCGAAGAGGCCGGCGATCCGGGTCAGCTGGCTCTGCCGCCAGAGGTTGGGATCTGCGCTGGCCGGCGGCTCGCCGTCGAGAAAGTCGTAGGAGCGCAGGTCCCAGACGACGCGGCCGCGCTGGTCTTCGACCACCGGGGGATCGAAACGGGCGACGAGCCCGCGCTGCGCCTCTTCGAAATCCCGCTCGCTCATCGGGCGCGGAGCCTCGGGGCCGGGAGGTAGGCGTCGCCGTGGCGGGCTCGCAGCTCTTCGAGGAGTGCGGTGGCTCGCTCGGCACCGATCAGCTCGGTCAGCTCCAGCGGCCCGCGCGGCCAGTTGAAGCCGAGGCGCATCGCGGTGTCCATGTCCTCCGGCGAGCCGATTTCCTCTGCGCGGGCGAAGGCTGCCTCGTTGGCGATCTGGGCGAACAGGCGGGGCAGGATGACCTCGGCCGCCGGGTCGATCTTCGCCAGCTCCGCGGGGTCGAGCGTGGGCGCCGCGATGCCGAGATCGGGATCGTCGTCACGGTGCGGGCCGTCGCCGTACTCGTAGAAGCCGCGGCCGCTCTTGCGGCCCAGCCGTCCCTCGGCGACCAGCTTCGCCTGGATCGCGCTGGGACGCCAGCGCTCCGGCTCGCCGCCCTGGCTGTAGAAGGAGCGGGCGACGCTGAGGTTGACGTCGAGGCCGATCAGGTCGACCAGCTCGAAGGGGCCCATGCGGAAGCCGCCGCCGAGCCGGCAGACGCGGTCGATCGTCTCCGCGTCGGCGATCCCCTCGGCGAGCATCCGCAGCGACTCCAGGCTGAAGGGCCGGGCGAGGCGGTTGGCGATGAAGCCGGGACTGTCCTTGGCGCGGATCGGGGTGCGGCCCATGCGGCGCCCCACCTCGGTCGTCGCTTCGAGCGCCGCCTCGCCCGAGCTCTCCGTGGCGACCACCTCGACCAGCTTCATCAGCGCGGGCGGGTTGAAGAAGTGCATGCCGACCACCCGGTCGGCGTGTGGGACCTCACTCGCGATCGCGGTCACCGGCAGTGAGGACGTGTTGCTGGCCAGGATCGTCTCCGGGCCGCAGGTCTCGGCCAGGGCGGCGAACAGCTCCCGCTTCAGCTCCAGGTCCTCGGGCGCGGCCTCGACGACGAGGTCGCATTCACCCAGATCGCCAAGGCTTGTCGCGGCGCCGACCCGTGCGCTGGCGGCCTCCGCATCGGCCTCGCTCCAGCGGCCCTTCTCCGCCCCCTTGGCCAGG
>DASSXC010000264.1:0-7231 GCA_035704205.1 Solirubrobacterales bacterium
GAGAAAGCGGGCGGGTACACGCGGCGCTTCCCCGGCGGCGAGGAGACGACGATCTTCGCGGCGGCGATGGCCTACGCCTCCGAAGGCGTGCCGCTGGTCGTGCTCGCCGGCAAGGAGTACGGCTCCGGCTCCTCGCGCGACTGGGCGGCCAAGGGAACCAAGCTGCTCGGCGTCCGCGCCGTGATCGCCGAGTCCTTCGAGCGCATCCACCGCTCGAACCTAATAGGCATGGGCGTCCTTCCCCTGCAGTTCCCCGAGGGCGAGTCCATCCAGTCCCTGGGTTTGACCGGTGAGGAGGTAATAGACGTGGGCGACCTGGAAGAAGGTCAGACAAAAACTGTCACGGTGAAAGCGGGAGACGTCGAATTCGAGGCCACCGTCCGCCTCGACACTCCCAACGAGGTCGCGTATTTCCAAAACGGCGGCATCCTTCAAACCGTCCTCAGGGGCTTGAGAGGCTGAGTTTTAGACAAGGCGGCGCAGGAGGGCCGCGGGAGGCAGGGGGTCCGCGCGACCCTCACTGCACCAATGCGTCGGTAGCCAGGGAGGGATGCCGACGCGCCTGTTTCGCCCTGGCGGGACTGCCCGGGCAGAACAGTCACTGTTACCTATAACGCCTGCAGGGCCTGAGGTCAAGGCTTCTTGAGCGAATCTCCGGCTATTAGGCGACCTTTTGCGGTGAATCCGCGATACCCCAGCCCCGACGCTCGATCAGTTCGATCCCGATCACGCTGCCGACCGGACCGACGGGCGTAAGCGTCGCGGCCAGCAGCGTGTAGGGCGCCTCGCGCCTGACGCAGGCAACCCAGATGAGCACGCACAGCCCGATGAACCCCAGCCCATGCGCCCAACCGAACACCATCGTCTCCGTCTCGAACCCAGGCACCAACCAGAACAAGATCAACCCCGCGAAGATCACCAGCTCAATCCAAGAAACACGCTTGACCCAGACGAACAGCTTGCCGGGAACGGGCTTCCTCATCGGGTCACGGAAGGGGAGGGCGGGGGGTGTCTGGGCGGCAGCGGCGTCCCGTTTTTCGCCCCGGCAACCATCTCGGACGGCCGCACCGTCGCCAGGCGAAAAACCCAGCAAAGCCCGGACACCCCCCGCCCTCCCCTACGCCCCAGCAGTAAGCGCAGTAAGCACGATCCGCTCCTGCTCCCGCGCATGCGCGACCGAGTAACCCTCGCCCGGACTTGCCCGCGTCGGGCGCCCGACGTAGCCCAGCTCGACACCCTCGGGCATCAGGTCGGGCAGGCGGCGGGACATCACCTTCCAGCAGCCCATGTTGCGCGGCTCCTCCTGGACCCAGACGATCTCCTTGAGGTTCGGGTAGGAGGCGATCAGCTCGCTCAGCTGTTCCTTGGCGAACGGGTAGAGCAGCTCGACCCGGGCGATCGCGACGTTCTCGGCTGACCGGCGCCGCTCGCTGGCGTCGATGTCCCAGAAGACCTTGCCGGTGCAGAGCACCAGCCGCTCGACCTTCTCACGCCGCTCGCTCGCCGCCGGGTCGTCGATGATGAACTGGAACTGGCCGTTGGTCAGTTCCTCCACGGTCGCCGAGGCGCGATCGAGTCGCAGCAGCCCCTTCGGCGTGAAGACGATCAACGGCCGCGGCTTGCGGATCAGCGCCTGGCGCCGCAGCAGGTGGAAGTACTGCGCCGCCGTGCTCGGGTTGGCGATGCGGATGTTGCCCTCCGCGGCCATCGCGAGGAAGCGCTCGATGCGGGCGCTGGAGTGCTCGGGCCCGGAGCCCTCGTAGCCGTGCGGCAGCAGTAGCGTCAGCCGGCTGGTCTGCCCCCACTTGGCCTCGCCGGAGACGATGAAGCTGTCGATGATCACCTGGCCGGCGTTGGCGAAGTCGCCGAACTGCGCCTCCCAGAGGACCAGGGCCTGCGGCGTCGCCGCCGAGTAGCCGTACTCGAAGCCGAGGCAGGCGATCTCCGAGAGCGGGCTGTTGTAGAGCTCGAACGGGGCCTTCGAGTCGGATAGGTTCTGCATCGGGGTGTACGGGAGCCCGGTGTTCTCGTCGTGGAGGACGAGATGGCGGTGGGAGAAGGTGCCGCGCTCGGTGTCCTGGCCGGTGAGGCGAATGTGAACGCCGTCGGTGAGCAGCGAGGCGAAGGCGAGCGACTCGGCGTGGCCGAACTCGATGCCGCCCTCCTCCAGCGCCTTCTCGCGGTTGGCGAGCGGTTTGCGCAGCTTGCGGTGGATCGTGAAGCTCTCCGGCACCTCGAGCAGGGCCCTGTTCAGCTCACGCAGCCTCTCCTGGCTGACGGCCGTTTCCACCGGCGGGCTGGCGCTGCGGTCGAGTTCGCCGGTGCTCGAGGTGGTCACCGTCGGGTCTTCGTAGTCGCCCAGCTCCATCTTCCTGCGCAGGTCCTTGAGCGCGGCCGACATCTCCTCTTTGCGGGCCTGGCGCGTCGCCTCGACCTCCTCGCCGGCGATCGTCCCCTCCTCGATCAGCTTCTTGGCGTAGAGGTCGGAGACCGGTGGGTGGGCCTTGATCTTGGCGGCGATCGCCGGCTGGGTGTAGGCGGGCTCGTCGGTCTCGTTGTGCCCGTAGCGGCGGTAGCCGATCACGTCGATGACGATGTCGCGGCCCCAGCGCTCGCGGAAGGCCATCGCCAGCCGGATCGCCGCGGAGCAGGCCTCGACGTCGTCGGCGTTGACGTGCACGATCGGGATGTTGAAGCCCTTCGCCATGTCGCCGGCGTAGGGGGTGGAGCGGGCGTCCTCGGGGTCGGTGGTGAAGCCCACCTGGTTGTCCTGGATGATGTGGATCGTGCCGCCGGTGGTGTAGCCGCGCAGCGCCTGCAGGTTGAGGGTCTCGGCAACCACCCCCTGGCCGGGGAAGGCGGCGTCGCCGTGCAGGAGGACCGGCACCGCGCGCTTCGGCTCGTGCTCGAGCTTCGGCCCGTCGATCTTCGACTGGAGGAAGCGAGCGCCGCCCTCGACCACCGGATCGACGAACTCGAGGTGGCTCGGGTTGGGGTAGAGGCGCACGTCGATCTTCTCGCCGTCGCTGTTCACGTAGGTGCCCTGGTGGCCGTAGTGGTACTTGACGTCGCCGGTGCCGCCATGGGGGATCGCGGCGACCGCCTTGACCATCTCGATCTGTTTGGCGCCCTCGAACTCGGCCAGGATCGACTCGACCGAGCGGCCGAGGTTGTGGGCGAGGACGCTGAGGCGGCCGCGGTGGGCCATGCCGAAGACGACCTCTTCGGCGCCGGCGCGCCCGGAGAGGGTGACCAGCTCGTCGAGCATCGGCACGATCACGTCCAAGCCCTCGATCGAGAAGATCTTCTGCCCCAAATACGCTTTCTCGACGAAGCGCTCGAACTCGAAGACGTCGATCAGGCGGCCGAGCAGGCGGCGCTTCTCGTCGTCCGTGAGCGGCTGGCGGTGGGCGCCGGTCTCGACCATCTCGCGCAGCCAGGTGCGCTGCTGGTGCGAGGAGAGGTGCTCGAACTGGTAGGCGATCGTGCCGCAGTAGGCCTCGCGCATCCGCGGCAGCACGTCGAGCAGGGTCTCGCCGGGGACGCCGATGCGCAGGATCGAGGCGGGCACGCGGGCCATCAGCTCGGGCGTCAGGTTGAGGTTCTCCGGCTGGATCGCCGGGTCGCCCTTGGGCTCGCGGCCGAGCGGGTCGAGGCGGGCGGCGAGGTGACCGTGGGTGCGGTAGCCCTTGAGCAGCGAGGTGGCGGCCTGGACGGCGCCGAGCAGCTCCTCGTCCGGGGCGCCGGGGGTGGCCGGCGCCGGCGCCGCGCCGAGCGGTGGGGCGGAGGCGGAGGCCGGATGGGCGGCGGCGAGGGGCGCCGGGTCGATGCCGAGGTCAGCGGCGGCAGACTCGTAGAAGCCGTCCTCTCCCTCGAGCAGCTGTTCGATCCGGCGCAGGAAGGCGCCCGACTCGGCCCCCTGGATCACCCGGTGGTCGTAGGTCGAGGTCAGCGTCATCGTTTTCGAGACGCCGAGCTGGCGCAGCCGCTCCGGTGAGGCGTGCGCCCACTCGGGCGGGTAGGCGATCGCGCCGGCGGCGATGATCGCGCTCTGGCCCTTCATCAGACGGGGGACCGAGGCGACGGTGCCGATCCCGCCCGGGTTGGTCAGCGAGATGTTGGTGCCCTGGAAGTCGTCGGCGGTGAGCTTGCTCTCGCGCGTCTTGGTGATCAGATCCTCGTAGTGGGAGTGGAAGGCGGCGAAGTCGAGCCGGTCGGCACCCTTGATCGCCGGCACCATCAGGCTGTGCGAGCCGTCCTTGCGCTCGATGTCGACCGCGATGCCGAGGTTGACCGGGCCGTTCTCGATCGCGAACGGCTTGCCGTCGCGCTCCTCGAAGCCGCGAGCCATCACCGGCCACTCCTTGGCGGCCTGCACGATCGCCCAGGCGATCAGGTGGGTGAAGGAGACCTTCTGCCCCCGCTCCTTCAGCTCCCCGTTGAGCGCCTTGCGCTTCGCGTCGAGCGTGTCGACCGCGATCGTCCGGAACGAGGTAGCCGTGGGAACCTCGCGGCTTTCGCCCATCGCCTGGGCCAACATCGCCGCGGGTCCCCGCAACGGCTTCGCCTCTCCCGCAACCGGAGCGGCAGCAGCTCCATTCCCCCCGTCGGCAGCAGCAAGCACATCGTCCTTGGTCACCTTGGCTCCCGGACCGCTGCCGTCGACAGCCCCAAGATCAATACCCCGCTCCGCAGCTACCCGTCGCGCAACGGGAGTGGCCCGAACACCATCTGCCCCGTTGGTCCCGTTGGCCTCTCCCGTCCCACCCGCGGGTGGCGTGGGGGAGGGGGGGGTCGAGGACGGACCGTGGCCCGCCCGCAGTGCCCCCCCCTCCGCCGCGACAGGACCCGCGGTCGACTGGTCTGAACCCTCGGCCGTCCCTTCGCCAGGCTCCATCTCGGCGAGCGGTGCCCCAACCGGAACCTCGTCGTCCACCTGCGCAATCAGCTTGGTGATGACCCCATCCGCAGGCGCCGGCACCTCGGCGTCGACCTTGTCGGTCGAGACCTCGACGACCGTGTCGCCCTCGTTGACGAAGTCCCCCTCGGCGACGTGCCACTCGAGAACGATCCCCTCGGTGACCGACTCGCCCATCTCGGGCATCTGGATCTGCACGGTCGCCGTTTGCGCCATCTGTCGATTGAGTGTATGAAAGAGCGATGAACTACTTCGTCACCGGAGCGACCGGGTTCATCGGTCGCAACCTCGTCGCCCGACTATTGCAGCGCGAGGGGACGATCTACGCACTCGTGCGGGCCGGCTCGCGGGGACGGCTGGAGGAGCTGCGCACGGCCTGGGGAGCTGACGGAGCGCGGGTCGTGCCGATCGCCGGCGACCTCTCCCAGCCCGGCCTCGGCGTCTCCGAGGAGGATCTGCTGACGCTGCGCGGTGACGTCGACCACCTCTTCCACCTGGCCGCGGTCTACGACATGGCGGCCGGCGCCGAGGCGCAGGAGGTCGCCAACGTCGAGGGAACCAGGCACGCGGTCGAACTGGCCGGCGCGATCGACGCCGGCTGCTTCCACCAGATCAGCTCGATCGCCGCCGCCGGCCTCTACAAGGGCACCTGGACCGAGGACATGTTCGAGGAGGCCGAAAGCCTCGACACCCATCCCTACTTCCGCACCAAGCACGAGTCCGAGCGGGTCGTGCGCGAAGAATGCCCCCGGCCCTGGCGGATCTACCGGCCGGGGATCGTGGTCGGCGACTCGCGCAGCGGCGAGATCGACAAGATCGACGGGCCTTACTACATGTTCAAGCTGTTGCAGCAGGCGCGGCGGGTGCTGCCGTCCTGGTTGCCGACCGTCGGCGTCGAGGGGGGAGAGATCAACATCGTCCCGGTCGACTACGTCACTGCCGCGATCGACCACATCGCCCACAAGCCGGGGCTCGACGGGCGCGCCTTCAGCCTCACCGACCCCAACCCGAAGACGGCGGGCGAAGTCCTCAACCTCTTCGCCCATGCCGCCGACGCGCCGCAGGCGGCGCTGCGGCTCGACCCGGGCGTCACCGCGCCGGCCGCCAATCTGGTCCGGACCGGGCTGCGCTTCCTGCCGCCGGCGAAGCGGGCGATGAAGCTCGGGCTGGACCGGCTCGGCATCCCGGCGGGGGTGCTCGAGTACGTCAACTACCCGACCCACTTCGACTCCACCGAGGCCCAGCGGGCTCTGGAGGGCTCGGGCATCGAGGTGCCGCCGCTGGAGAGCTACGCCGACCGGGTCTGGGACTACTGGGAGCGCAACCTCGACCCGGACCTGTTCAAGGACCGCTCGCTCTCGGCGGCGGTGCGCGGCAAGGTGGTGCTGATCACCGGCGCCTCTTCGGGGATCGGCAAGGCGGCCGCGGTCAAGGTCGCCGACGCCTGAGCGACCGTGCTCCTCGTCGCCCGCTCGGTCGACAGGCTGGAGGAGACCAAAGCCGAGATCGAGACAGCCGGCGGCATCGCCCACATCCACCGCTGCGACATGTCCGAGATGGACGACGTGGAGCGGATGGCCGAGGAGGTGCTGGCCTACCACGGTCAGGTCGACATCCTGGTCAACAACGCCGGCCGCTCGATCCGTCGCTCGGTGAAGCTCTCCTACGAGCGCTTCCACGACTACGAGCGGACGATGCAGATCAACTACTTCGGCGCGCTGAAATTGATCCTGGCGCTGCTGCCCTCGATGCAGGCGCGCAAGTCGGGCCACGTCATCAACGTCAGCTCGATCGGCGCCCAGACCAACCCGCCGCGCTTCTCCGCCTACGTCGCCTCGAAGTCGGCTCTGGATGCCTTCAGCCGGGTGATCGCCTCGGAGGTGGTCGACGACGGGGTCGACATTACGACGATCTACATGCCGCTGGTGCGGACGCCGATGATCGCGCCGACGCGGATGTACGACATGTTCCCGGCGATCACGCCCGAGGAGGCGGCGGAGATGATCGCCGGGGCGATGATCGCCAGGCCGAAGAAGGTGGCGACGCGGATGGGGACCTTTGGCGAGGTGCTGTACGCGGTTGCGCCGACGGTCAGCGACAAAATCCTCAATACGGCTTACAAGCTGTTTCCGGAGTCGCAGGCGGCCAAGGGGAAGGGCGACGAGGCGCCGGATCGGGCCCCGACTACCGAGGCGGTTGCCTTTGCGCACCTGATGAAAGGCGTGCACTGGTAGCAGGCGGTGGGGGAGGGCGGGGGTGCCCCTCCTGCTTGCTGGGTTTTTCGCCTCGCGGTTTGCGGCCGGCCGAGATCGG
>DASSXC010000265.1:0-20405 GCA_035704205.1 Solirubrobacterales bacterium
GCACTCGATCGCGCGCTTGTTGACGGCGCGGGTGTCAACCTGCTCGCAAAAGTCCCACAGCGACGCGAAGGGCCCGTCCTCGCGGGCCCTCAGGATCGCCTCGACGGCGGAGTGGCCGACGTTCTTGACCGCGTCGAGGCCGAAGCGGATCGCCTTCTCCGAGACGACGAAGTCGTGGTCGGAGGAGTTCACGTCCGGGGGCAGCACGTCGATCCCCATCTCCTCGCAGCGGTTGACGAAGAAGGGCACCTTGTCTTTGGTGTTCATCACCGAGGAGATCACCGCCGCCATGTACTCCGCCGGGTAGTTGGCCTTCAGATAGGCGGTGCGGTAGGCGATCAGCGCGTAGCAGGCGGCGTGCGACTTGTTGAACGAGTAGTCCGCAGCCGCCTCCATCAGCGACCACATGTCGCCCGCCACCTTCGTGGCGGTGCCAGAGGCCTCCATCCCCTCCATGAATTTGGCCTTCATCGTCGCCATCAGGTCACGCTTCTTCTTGCCGATCGCCTTGCGCAGGTCGTCCGCCTCGGCCGGGCTGAAGCCGGCCATCTGCTTGGCGATCTCCATCAATTGCTCCTGGTAGAGCACGCAACCGTAGGTCGGCTCGGTGATCGGCCGCAGGCGCTCGTCGGGGTAGGTGACCGAGTCCGGATTGCGCTTGCCCTTGGCGTAGGCGGGGATGTAGCTCATCGCGCCCGGCCTGTACAGGGAGACGAGGGCGACGATGTCGTCGAACTCGCTCGGCTGCACCTTCTTCATCGCCTCGCGCATGCCCTCCGACTCGAGCTGGAAGACGCCGGTCCCGTCCCCCCTGGTGAGCATCTCGAAGGTCTTGGCGTCGTCCATCGGGATCTCGGCCATCTCCACCTCGACCCCGCGCGAGCGGCGGATGATCTCGACCGCGTCCTCGATCACGTCGAGGTTGCGCAGCCCGAGGAAGTCCATCTTCAACAGGCCGATCTCCTCGATCGGCCCCATCGAGTACTGGGTGACGACCTTGTACTGGCGCTCGCCCTTGCCGCCGCTGCCGTTGGCGGGGGCGGCCCGATCCTCCGCCAGCTGCAGCGGCACGATCTCCTGCAGCGGCCGGTCGGCGATCACCACCGCCGCGGCGTGGATCGAGTTATTGCGGATGATTCCCTCGAGGCCCTGGGCAACGTCGATGATGCGTTTCGAGTCCGGCTCGGAGTCGTAGGTCCGTTTCAGCTCCTGCCCCGGCTTCAGGCATTCCTCGAAGGAGGGATTGCGACCGAGGATCGGCTCCGGGATCTGCTTGGCCAGGCGATCGCCGCTGCCGTAGTCGAAGCCGAGCACACGGGCCGCGTCGCGGGTTGCGGCGCGCGGGGCCATCTTGCCGAAGGTGACGATCTGGGCGACCGACTCGCGCCCGTATTTCTCGCCCACGTAGCGGATCACCCGCTCGCGGCCGCGCACCGAGAAGTCGATGTCGATGTCGGGCATCGATTTGCGGCCCGGGTTGAGGAAGCGCTCGAAGAGCAGGTCGTTGGCGAGCGGATCGAGATCGGTGATGTTGAGGCTGTAGGAGACGATCGAGCCGGCGGCCGAGCCACGGCCCGGGCCGACCGCCACGCCGTTCTCCTTGGCGTAGCGAATGAAGTCCCAGACGATCAGGAAGTAGGAGGAGAAGCCCATCTCCTCGATCACCCCGAGCTCGAACTCGAGCCGCTCAACCGCCTCGGCGGGCGGCGGATCGCCGTAGCGTGCGCGCAGCCCCTCGCCGGCGATCTGGCGCAGCATCGCCTCGGGCTCGGAGCCGTCCGGGGTCGGGTAGCGCGGCAGCAGCAGCTTGCCCAGCTCGATCTCGATCTCGCAGCGCTCGGCGATCTCCAGAGTGGTCGGCACGGCCTCCGGCCACTCGCTGAACGAGCTCGCCATCTCCTCGTTGCTCTTGAGGAAGAACTCGTTGGTGTCGAAGCTCATCTTCGGCGCCTCGAGGGTCGATTTGGTCTGCACGCAGAGCAGCGCCGCGTGGTTGTCGAAGTCCTCGCGGCGCAGGTAGTGGACGTCGGCGGTCCCGACCAGCGGCCGACCCAGCTCGCGGGCGAAGCGCACGATCCCCAGGTTGGCCTTCTCCTGCTCCTCGATGCCGTTTTTCTGCACCTCGAAATAGACCTGCTCGGGACCGAAGGCCTGGATCAGGTCGTCGAGGTGGGAACGAGCGTCGTCGGCTCGCTCTTCGATCAGGCGCCTGCAGAAGCGCGACTGCAGGCAGCCGGTGAGGACGATGACGCCCTCGGCGTGGGAAGCGAGCAGCTCCATGTCGACGTTGGCCTTGCCGCGCGAGAAACCTTCCAGGAACCCAGCCGAGGTGAGCTTGACCAGATTGG
Organism: Solirubrobacterales bacterium; assembly: GCA_035704205.1. GTDB lineage: Bacteria > Actinomycetota > Thermoleophilia > Solirubrobacterales > 70-9 > VRUE01. The sequence continues at coordinate 2,349 of DASSXC010000265.1, forward strand.
CGAAGCCGGCGTCGTTCTCGGCCAGCAGGGTGAGGTGATTGCGCTCGTATTTGGGCTTCTCCTTGATCGCCTTGACGTCATCGACCAGGTACGCCTCGAGGCCGGCGATGGGTTTGATCCCGTGCTTCAGGCAGGCCTTGTAGAGATCGACCGCGCCGTTCATCACCCCGTGGTCGGTGAGACCGAGCGCCGGCTGCCCGAGCTCCGCCGCCCGCGCCGCCATCGCGTCGATCTTGCAGGCGCCGTCGAGCAGCGAGTACTCGCTGTGGGCGTGGAGATGGACGGCGGCGAGAGAGCTCATCAGATGGCCGATCATGGCAAGCGAGGCAGATGGCAATTGCCCCGAATGTCACCCTCTTCCCGCTATCTCCGTGCCTAAATTCGCACTAAAAGCACGCGAAATTCGCTCCTCACGGGGCTAACATCGATGCGATGCTTGCCAACGGCAACGATGCGGCAGAGGGTCGGGTGCTTGTCGTCGAGGACGATGCGGAGATCGCCGACGTGCTGCGGCGGTCGTTGCGCAACGAGGGCTACGAGGTGCGAACCTCGGGCGACGGGGTCGAGGCGCTCGACGTCGCCGCCGGCTTTTTCCCCGACCTGGTCGTGCTCGATCTGGGGCTGCCGCGACTGGATGGAGTCGAGGTCTGCCGCCAGCTGCGCGCCGACAGCGACGTGCCGATCCTGATCCTGACCGCGCGGGCCGAGACCGAGGATCGGGTCAGCGGCTTGGACAGTGGGGCCGACGACTACCTGGTCAAGCCGTTCGAGCGCAAGGAGCTCCTGGCGCGGATCCGCGCTCTGCTGCGGCGCCGCCCACCCCGTGGCTCCGCCTCGCTCCAGGTCGGCGATCTCACCCTCAACCCCGACACGCGTGAGGTTCGCCGCGGGGAGCGTGAGATCGAGCTGACCAACCGCGAGTTCGAGCTGCTCGAATACCTGATGCACAACGAGCGGCTCGTCGTCTCGCGCGAGCGGCTGCTCGACGAGGTCTGGGGCTATGACCCGATGGCCGCCACCAACACGATCGACGTCTTCATCTCGAATCTGCGCCGCAAGCTGGAGGCCGGCGAGGAGGGTCGCCTCCTGCACACCAAACGCGGCGCCGGCTACGTCCTCAAGGCATAGATGGGCAGGGTCGGCGCCCTTCGTCCGCGCAACTGGCCCGTTCGCTGGCGCCTGGCGGCTGTCTCGGCCGGGCTGACCTTGGCGATCCTGCTGCTGTTCGGGGCGATCGTCGGCAACCTCGCCGCGCAGCGCGTCCGCGACGACTTCAACCGCGAGATGAAGGGTGCGGTGGCCTCGCTCGCCTCGCAGGTGCAGATCGTCGACACGATCACCAACACGCTGATCGTTCGCGAGCCCGACCTGGGCGACTTCGTCAGCCCCAACGACGCCTCCGTGCGGATCTACGACTCACGCGGGGAACAGCTCGACGCCAGCCCCAACGCCGCCCAGCTCGGGCCACCCAGCCCGGGGGTGCACGGCGTCGGTGAGATGCGAGTCGTCACCGCGGTTCTGCGCAGCCAGCAGACCGGGAGGATCGCCGGCTATGTCCAGTACGGCCGCAACGAGCGGCACGTCGACTCGACCATCGATCGGCTCTGGCTCTTCATCGCGGCCGGTGTGCTGGGCGCGACCCTGCTCGCCAGCTTCGCCGGTGTGGCGATAGCCCGGCGAGCGATGCGACCGATCTCCTCGCTTACCGCGACCGCCCGCACAATCGCCGCCACCGGCGATCCGTCGAGCCACATGCCCCAGCTGCGCGCCGACGACGAGGTCGGCGAGCTGGCGCAGACGCTGGAGCAGATGCTGCGCTCGCTCGATGCCGTCCGGGGAGAGAGAGAAGCCGCGATGAAGCGCCAGCGCGAGTTCGTCGCCGACGCCTCGCATGAGCTGCGCACTCCGCTGACCAGCATCCTCGCCAACCTCGAGCTGCTCCAGGCCTCCCTCGAGAAGCCGGATCAGGAGGACGAGCGGGCGATGGTCGACTCGGCACTTCGTTCGTCGAGCAGGATGAGCCGCCTGGTCGGCGACCTCCTCCTGCTCGCCCGAGCCGACGCGGGGCGGATCGGCGCTCGCACCCGCTGCGACCTGGCCGAGATCGGCCGCAACGCGGCCGCGGAGGTCGCGCCGACGATCGGCGAACGCGAGCTGCGGATCGACGGCGAACGATCCCTGCCCGTCGATGGAAGCCCCGACGAGCTGCACCGGATGGTGCTCAACCTGCTCGACAACGCGGTCCGTCACACGCCCGCCGGATCGACGATCGAGCTGCGACTGCGGGCGCAGGCCGACGAGGCCGTGGTCGAGGTCGCCGACGATGGCCCCGGCGTGGCGCCGGAGCTGCGCGAGCAGATCTTCGAGCGCTTCGTCCGCGGCGAAGGACCCGCCGACACGGCGGTCGGCGGTGGCAGCGGACTTGGCCTGGCGATCGTCAGCGCCGTCGCCGCCTCCCACGGCGGCAGCACCGAGGTCACCGACTCCGATCGCGGCGGCGCGCTCTTCCGCATCCGGCTGCCGCTGCGCAAGTCTGAGCGGGAAATTAGCCCGGCTTTAGACCGGCTTTAGCGCTCCGGCTTAATTTCCACCGCGGACGAGACACACGAGGCCCGCCGGTTCTCCCCAACGCGACCGGCGGGCCTTTTTTCAGGCGCCGCCCGCGTCCCGGGGGGGCTCGGCCGGCGACTACACCTCTACTACCACGGGGAGGATCATCGGCCGGCTGCGCAGCTTCGCGTAGATCAGCTTGGCGATCCCGTCGTGAAGGTCTTCCTGGATCAGGTGAAGCTCGCGGGTACCGGCCTCAGCCGCCTCCTCGAGCGAATCCTCGACCACGTCCTTCAGTTCTTCGATCAGCGCCTCTTCCCCATCGGGCAGGGCGACCCCGCGGACGATCGCCTCCGGGTCGGCGACGACGCTGCCGTCATCGGCCGAGATCGTCGCCACGACGATGAAGATGCCGTCGGCGGAGATCTCGCGCCGGTCGCGCAGGGCGACGTCGTCGGGCTCACCGACGTTGACGCCGTCGACGTAGATCACGCCGGCGTGGATGTCCTTGCCGAAGCGGGCGCCGTCTGCGTCGAGCTCCAGGGGTATGCCGTTGCGCCCCTGGAAGACGTTCTCCGGATCGACCCCGACCGAATGGGCAAGGCGAGCGTGCAGCCGCAGGCGCTGGTGGTCGCCGTGGACCGGCATCACGTAGCGCGGTTTGGTCAGGTTGAGCATCAGCTTCAGCTCCTCCTGCCAGCCGTGGCCGGAGGCGTGGATCGGGGCCTCCTTGGCGGTCACCACCGAGGCGCCGATCTCATAGATGCGGTCGATCGTTTCGTTCACCGCGCGCTCGTTGCCCGGGACCGGCGTGGCCGAGAAGACGACCGTGTCGCCGGAGTGCAGCTCGACGTCGCGGTGGTCGTTGTTGGCCATCCGCCGCAGCGCCGAGAGCGGCTCGCCCTGGCTGCCGGTGGAGATCACCACCACCTTCTCGTCGGGGAAGTCCTCGATCTCGCGTGGTTGGATGAAGAGCCCCGAGGGCGCCCGGGCGATACCCAGGTTGGAGGCGATGTTGAAGTTCTTGCGCATCGAGCGCCCCACCAGGGCAACCCGCCGGTCAAGCGCCACGGCGGCGTCGATCACCTGCTGGACGCGGTGGATGTTGGAGGCGAACGAGGTGACGATGATCCGTCCCTTGCAGGCTGAGAAGGTGTCCAGCAGCGCCGGTCCCACGCTCGACTCCGACGGCGCCACGCCCGGCCGGTCGGCATTGGTCGAGTCGCCGCAGAGCAGCAGCAATCCTTCCCGGCCCAGCTCGGCGAGCCGTGAGATGTCGGCGGGGCGACCGTCGACAGGCGTCTGGTCGAACTTGTAGTCGCCGGTCATCAGAACCCTGCCGACGTCGGTGCTGAGGATCACGCCGCGGGCGTCCGGGATCGAGTGCGAGAGGTGGACCAGCTCCAGCTCGAACGGTCCGGCCTGGACCTTCTCTCCGGCCGGCAGCTCCTCGAGGGGAGCCTCCTTCAGCTTGTGCTCGTCGAGCTTGGAGCGGACCATGCCGATCGTCAGCATGCCGCCGTAGATCACCGGCGGCATGCCGATCTCGCGCAGCACGTAGGGCAGGGCGCCGACGTGGTCCTCGTGGCCATGGGTGAGGACGATCGCCTCGATGTCCCCGGCGCGATCGCGAAGGTAGGAGAAGTCGGGCAGGACCAGGTCGATGCCCAGCATCTCGGCCGTCGGGAACATCAGCCCCGTGTCGACGACGACGATCCGCCCGCCGTACTCGATCACGGTCATGTTCTTGCCGATCTCGCCCAGACCGCCGAGCGGCAGAACTCGAAGCTTCCCCGCCATCGACTACGAAGCCACCGCGACGCCGACCGCATCGAGCGCCTCGCGAACCGCGGCGCGCACTCCCGCATCGGCCTCGACCAGCGGCAGCCGCAGCCCACCGGACGGGATCAGGCCGGTCATCTCCAGGGCCGCCTTGAGCGGGATCGGGTTGGCGACGATCCCGAGCACGTCATAGAGCGGCTGCAGCCCGCTGTCGATCTCCTTCGCGCGCTCCATCTCGCCGGCCTCGACCGCGTCCCATATCTCTCGCATCTGATCTCCGACCAGGTGCGAGGCGACGAGGATGCCCCCCGCGAGTCCAAGCTCGAGCGTGCGCAGGTAGATGTCGTCGTTGCCCGCCAGCACGTCCAGGCCCTCGATCGGACCGAGGTCGTCGTTGTTGGCCTGCTTCACCGCGACGACGCTGTCGATGCCGGCGATCTCCGCCAGCTGCTCTGGCGGTACGTTGATCACCACTCGCGAGGGGATGTTGTAGGCGATCAGGGGCAGATCGGGAACGGCCGCCGCGATCGCTTCGAAGTGGCCGAGGAGACCGGCCGGCGGGGGCTTGTTGTAGTAGGGCGTGACGACGAGCGCAGCCTCGGCTCCAGCCTCGGCGGCGGCCCTGGTCAGCTCGACGGAGTGGCGGGTGTCGTTGGTGCCGGTCCCGCAGTACACGTGGGCGCTTCCCCCCACCTCGGCCACCACGGCCCGCAGCAGGGAGATGTGCTCCTCGTCGTCCAGCGTCGCCGCCTCGCCGGTGGAACCCGCGACCACCAGCCCGTGGGAGCCGTGCTCGACGAGATGGGAGGCCAGCCTGCGTGCCGCGTCCTCGTCGACCGCTCCCCCCGGCTCGAAGGGCGTGGCCATCGCCGTTATGACTCCACGTATCTCGCTCATCGCTGGCAGAGTATCGGTGCGGTCATCTGGCGCACGTCGGCGCAGCCCGATCGGCCCAGGGGGCCTCTTGCTCGAGCTGCGAGGCGACCCGCAGGAGCAGGTCCTCGCGGCCGAGCGGGGCGACGAGCTGGACGCCGATCGGAAGTCCGCCCTCGCTCCAGTGCAGGGGAAGCGAGATCGCCGGTTGCCCGGTTGCGTTGAAGAGGGCGGTGAAGCAGCCGCTGAGGAAGGCGCGCTCGAAGGCTGCCATCGGGTCGGGCCCCGAGTCGTCGAAGCTGCCCAGCGGCGGCGGCGGCTCGCCCAGAGTCGGCGTCAGCAAAAGGTCGAAGCCCGACTCGTGGATGCCGGCGACGAGGCGCGACATGACCTGGTGCTGCCCCACCGCGGTCAGGTACTCGCCGGAGTTGCGGCCGCGGCCGATTTCAGCCAGGGCCCAGGTCAGGGGCTCGACGTCATCCGCCGTGATCGGACGCCCGCCGACCATGCCGAGCTGATCCAGTGCCTGGGCCTGCCCGGCCGCCCAGCGGACGAGGAAGGGCTCGACCATGTCGAGGCCCTGCAGGGCGCTCAGGTCCGGCCGCTCGATCCGGTGGCCGCAACCTTCCAGGGCCCTTGCGCCGGCCTCGGCCGCCGCCACGACCTCGGGGTCGGCGTCCTGCTCGATCACCGTCTCGGTCCAGAGCGCGATCCGCAGCCTGCCGGGGTCGGCGCCGACCTCCTCCGTGTAGGGGCGGGCGGGCGGCGGGGCCACGTAGGGATCGCCGGGCGCGGGGCCGTGGACGGCCTCGAGCAGCGCGGCGGTGTCGCGGACGGACTTGGAGACGCACAGCTCCGCGGTCAGGCCCGACATGAAATCTCCCGCCAGGGGACCCTCGCTGGTCCGCTGGCGACTCGGCTTGAGGCCGACCAGGCCGCAGTTGGCGGCCGGAATCCGGATCGAGCCGCCGCCGTCGTTGGCGTGCGCCATCGGCACCATGCCGGCGGCGACGGCGGCGGCGGAGCCGCCGCTCGAGCCCCCCGCCGAGCGGTCGAGGTCCCAGGGATTGCGAGTCGGCCCGTAAGCGCGCGGCTCGGTCGTCGGCAGGATGCCCAGCTCGGGGCAGCTCGTCTTGCCGATCGTGACCAGGCCGGCGGCGCGGAAGCGCTCCGCGAGGTAGGTGTCCACCGGGGCGTGAAAGTCGCGTTCCTTGAGGTAGTTCATCCCCAGGTGCAGCGGCTGGCCCGCGAAGGCCGCGCCCAAATCCTTGAGCAAGAAGGGAACGCCCTTGAAGGGTCCGTCGGGAAGCTCGCCCTTGGCCACCTCGAGCCCCGCTTCGAAGAGCGGATGGATCACCGCGTTGACCTCGCCGTTGGTCGCCTCGATGCGCGAGATCGCGGCTTCGGTCAGCTCGACGGCGGTCGCCTCGCCATTCCTCACCAATTCCGCCTGCGCGGTCGCGTCAAGGCGTGCAAGCTCGTCTCCCACGGGCATGAACCTACAGCAGCTTCTCGAGGCCGACCGTGAAGCGCTCCGGCAGCTCGGCGACCCTGCGGACGGCGAGAACGACACCGGGCATGAACGAAACCCGGTCGATCGAGTCGTGGCGGATCGAGAGCGTCTGCCCCTCGCCGCCGAAGATCACCTCCTGGTGGGCGACGAGGCCCCGCAGGCGCACCGAGTGGATCGGCTCGTGGACGTTGCCGCCTACGGCCTCGATCAGTTCGGCGGTGCGCTTAGCCGTACCCGAGGGAGCGTCGAGCTTGCGGTCGTGGTGGAGCTCGACGATCTCGCACTCCGGCATGTGCCTGGCGGCCAGCTGCGCCGCCTCCATCAGCAGCACGGCGCCGATCGCGAAGTTGGGGGCGACGAAGCAGTTGGCCCTGCCGGCCTCGGCGGCGGCGCGGAGGGCATCGAGGTCGAAGCCGGTGGTGCCGAGGACGACGTGGACGCCGGCGTCGAGGCAGGCCCTGGCGTTGCCAAGCGCCGTGTCCGGGGTGCTGAAGTCGACGCCGACGTCGACCTCGCCGAGAACGCCCTCGAGACCGGTCTCGAGGGCCGGGTCGGCCTTGGCGGTCAATTCCATCCCCTCGGCAGCCTCGACCGCTTCGCAGACGGTCTTGCCCATCCGCCCGGCCGCGCCGGAAACGCCTACCTTGATCACTTGCCCGCCACCCCCGGACGCGGAAGCGAATGCCTATGCATATCTGATTCTTCAGGCATTCGCGAGAGCAGAGGAGATGGCGGAATTATTCAGCGCCTTGCGGAAGCAGTCCTCGTCGCGACCGATGCAGGCAGCCGAGAGCCGCTCGGCCCCGTAGAGGCCGGCCGCCAGCTCGCTCAGCTCGTCGACCGTGACCGCGTCGACCTTGGCCAGCATCGCATCGAGGCTTTCGATCGACAGCCCGAACAGGGTGGCGCGTGAGATTCGCGTCATCCGCGCCGCCGTCGACTCCGAGGAGAGGACGAGGCGGCCCTTGACGTTCTCCTTCGCCCGCGCCAGCTCCGCGGCGGAGACCGGCTCGGAGCGCAGGCGCTCGAGCTCGGCGCCGATCACCGCGCAGGCTTCCTCGACGTTGTCCTCACGCGTGCCGACGTAGGTCGCGACCATGCCCGAGTCGGTGTACTGCTCGTTGTAGGACCCGACCGAGTAGGCGAGGCCGCGCTTCTCGCGCACCTCGCGGAACAGCCGTGAGGAGGTCGAGCCGCCGAAGATCGAGTCGAGCACGGCGAGCGCGTAGCGGCGCTCGTCGTCGCGAACTATCCCGGTCGCGCCGAAGCAGATGTGGTACTGCTCGGTGTCCTTGGCGTAGAAGCGCAGCCTGGCGGCAGCGTCCACGAGAACGGCCGCGGCGCCATTTTCGCCGCTCGGCGGCGAGACAAGGCGCTCGGCGAGATCGACAATTCGCTGGTGGTCGAGGTGTCCGGCGGCGCCAACGACCACGTGCGGGCCGGTGTAGCGCTGCTTGCGGTAGGCCTCGATGTCGGGCACGGGAATGGAGGAGATCACCTCCGCCTCGCCCAGCACGCGTCGTCCCAGCGGATGCTCGCCGAAAACCGCGCCGGCGAGGACGTCGTGGACGCGGTCCTGCGGCTCGTCCTCGTACATCGCGATCTCCTCCAGCACGACGTCGCGCTCGGAGTCGATTTCGGGGTAGGTAGGCGCCAGGAGCATCTCCGCCAGGAGGTCGAAGACCTCCTCGGTGTGCTCGTCGAGGAAGCGGGCGTGCAGGTGGGTGGTCTCCTTGCCGGTCGCGGCGTTGACCGAGGCTCCGAGCCCGTCGAAGAGCTCGGAGATCTCGATCGCCGAATAGCGCGCCGTGCCCTTGAACAGCAGGTGCTCGAGGAAATGCGAGACGCCGGCCTGGGCCTGCGTCTCGTTCCTCGAACCGGTGCGAACCCAGAGCCCTAGAGCCACCGAGCGGACCGAGGGAACCTCCTCGGTCACGACCCGGGCGCCCGAGGCGAGCTCGCTCAGCTGCGCGTCGCTAGACATCAGGATTCGCGCTCCGCTCCCGGCGCGAAGAACCAGATATGCACGCTTGGTCGCTCCGCACTCAAGGAACTAGTTGCGCCGCTCGCGCTCGCGCCTGCGACCGCCGCCCCCGCCACGACCGCCACGGTCACGGTCGCCGCCGTTGCGGCGTGGACCGCCGTCACCGGAACCGACCGTGGCCAGCTCCTCGGGCGATTTGCCCGCCACCGACGGATCGTCGGAGAGGCGCAGGCCAATGCGACCGCGCTCGCGGTCGACCTCGACCACGGTGACGTCGATCACATCGCCGGAGCTGAGCACGTCGTCGACCGAGTCGACCCTCTCCCCCGGCTTCACGTTGGAGATGTGCAGCAGGCCGTCGGTGCCCTTGACCAGCTCGACGAAGGCGCCGAAGGTCGTCGTCTTGACGACTTTGGCGGCGTTGTAGCGGTCGCCGACCTCGGCCTCCTTGGTCATCGACTCGATCCGCGCGACGCACGCTTCGACCAGTTCGCCGGTCGGTGCGTAGATGCGGATCGTGCCATCGTCCTCGACGTCGATTTCGGCCTCGAACTCCTCGCAGAGGGCGCGAATCGTTTCGCCGCCTTTGCCGATCACGGCGCCGATCTTCTCCTGGTCGATCTTGATCGCCTCGATCCGCGGGGCGTGCTTGGAGAGCGTCTCGCGCGGACCGTCGATCGCCTCGGCCATCTTGCCGAGGATGAACTGGCGACCCTTGTTGGCCTGCTCCAGCGCGTCGGTGAGGATCTCGAAGGTGACACCGGTGATCTTGATGTCCATCTGCAGGGCGGTGATCCCGTCCGCCGTGCCGGCGACCTTGAAGTCCATGTCGCCGAGGTGGTCCTCGACGCCGGCGATGTCGGTGAGGACGATGTAGTCGTCGCCCTCCTTGATCAGGCCCATCGCGACGCCGGCGACCGGGGCCGTGACCGGCACGCCCGCCGCCTGCAGCGCCATCGAGGAGGCGCAGACCGAGCCCATCGACGAGGAGCCGTTCGACTCAAGCGTCTCCGAGACGACCCGGATCACGTAGGGGAAGTCCTCTTCACTGGGGATCGTCGCGACCAGGGCCCGCTCCGCGAGCGCGCCGTGGCCGATGTCGCGCCGCTTCGGGCCGCGCATGAAGCCGGCCTCCCCGACCGAGAAGGGCGGGAAGTTGTAGTGGTGCCAGAATTTCTTCGAGGTCTCCAGCCCGAGCGTGTCGATCCGCATGTCCATCCGGGTCGTGCCGAGGGCGGCGTTGGAGAGGATCTGCGTCTCGCCGCGGGTGAACAGCGCCGAGCCGTGCACGCGCGGGGAGATGTCGACCTCGCACTCGATCGGCCGGATCTCGTCCTGGGCGCGGCCGTCGGGGCGCTTCTTGTCGACGGCGATCGCCCTGCGGATCGTGTCCTTCTCGATGCTCGAGAAGGCGGCCTTGACCTCGGCCACTCGCTTCTCGTCGGTCTCTCCGTCGTCGGACTCGGGCGCGTACTTGGCGACCACCTCGTCCTTGACGTCGTCGATCGCCTCGTAGCGCTCGAGCTTGCCCTCGGTGGCGATCGCGTCGATCAGGGCCTGGCCGTGCGAGGAGCGGATATCGCTGAGCAGGCCCTCGTCGATCTTGGGGGCCTCGACCTCCATCTTCTCCTTGCCGGCCTTCTGCTGCAGCTCCTCCATCGCGGCGACGAGCTTCTTGATCTCCGAGTGGGCGATGTCGAGCGCGTCGAGGATCTCCTGCTCGGTGACGCCGTTGGCGCCGGCCTCGACCATCAGGATCGCCTCGTCGGTGCCGGCGACGATCAGGTCGAGGTCGAGCTCAGGGAGGTCCTCCTCGGAAGGATTGACGACGAAGTCGCCGTCGAGCTTGCCGATCCGCACCGCGCCGACGTGGTCGGCGACGGGGACCGGCGAGATCGCCAGGGCGGCGGAGGCGCCGTTCATGGCGAGGATGTCGTAGGGGTGGACCTGGTCAACCGACATCGGGATCGCGACGAGCTGGGTCTCGTAGTGCCAGCCCTTGGGGAAGAGTGGCCGGATCGGCCGGTCGATCATGCGCGCGGTCAGCGTCGCCTTCTCGCTCGATTTGCCCTCGCGACGGAAGAACGAGCCGGGGATCTTGCCCGCCGCGTACATCCGCTCCTCGATGTCGACGGTAAGGGGAAGGAAGTCCACGTCGCGCAGACTGCCGACGGTTGCGGTGCACAGGACCATGGTGTCGTCGGCCTGGACCACGACCGCGCCGCCCGCCTGCTTCGCGAGTTTTCCGGTCTCGAAGGAGATCTGGCTGTCGCCGACATCCGCCGAGACGCGGGTAACGTCAAACATGCTCATTTAGTTGTCCTACCTCCGGCCGCCCGGATGGCGGCCATTTGCTTTCAGAACTCTCGTTCTCTTTCAGCTGGGAGAGTACAGGGCCGGCGTACCAGTGACACCCCCGCGTATCCCCGACTCGAAGTCGCGACGCACCCGCACCGCGACGTCATCCGAGCGCCTGTCGGCCTCAAACCGCTCCAGGTCGAGGCCGAAGCGCTCGACACGCTCCCAGAGATGCGGGTCATCGACCCGCCCGCGCTCGGCGTAGATCGAATCGACCATCGCGAAGAACCGCCCCTGCCTGCCGGCAGCCTCGGCCGCGGCGTGCAGCGCCGGCGCCCGGGGGTGCTTGCTCGCCACCGGGAAGTGGCGGAAGACGACGCGAGCCGGCCGCGCGCAGATCTCAGCCCAGGCCGCGGCGCAATGCGGACAGCCGAGGTCGGCGTAGACGATCAGCAGCTCCCCCTCCCCGCGCACGTGATCCTCGGGACCCACCGGCGGCACGTCGGCACTGGTCAGATCCGTCATGGGAGCTATCCAACAACACGTTTTCCATGCGGTGGATGGAAAACGTGTTGACGAATGGGATCAGCTGGTTGGTTTGAGCGACGCGAGCGCGTCGAAGATCACGTTGGCGCCGGGGATCTCCAGCGGGGTCGGCGACTCGTGGACCCACTCGACCGTGCCCTCCTCGTCGATCAGGACCAGCGAGCGGTTGGCGTGCCCGAACCTCTCGATGTAGGCACCGTAGGCGCGGGCCACCTCGCCCTTCGGCTCGAAGTCGGAAAGGAGGCGCATGTCGATGCCGAGCTTCTCCTGGAAGGCCTTGTGGGCCCAGGGGTGGTCGACGCTGATGCCGACCAGCTCGACGCCCTTCTCGGCGAGCTGGGGCTTGACCTCCTGGTAGATCGAGAGCTGGTCCGAGCAGACCGGGCTGAAGTCCTGCGGGTAGAAGACGAGGAGGACCCTGCGACCGCGGTAGTCGGAGGGCGAGACCTTCTCGCCGTCCTGGTCGCGCAGGGTGAAGTCGGGGGCGGGTTCCCCCGCCGCGATCATCGCCGCAGGCCGAGCTCGGCGACCAGCGAGCGGTAGCGCTCCAGGTCGGTGCGCTCCAGATAGCGAAGCATGCGGCGCCGCTTGCCGACCAGCATCAGCAGGCCACGGCGCGAGTGGTGGTCCTTGGCGTGGCCGCGCAGATGCTCGGTGAGCTCGTTGATCCGCTCCGTGGCCAGTGCGATCTGGACCTCGGCGGAGCCGGTGTCGCCGTCGGCGCGGCCGTATTTGCCGATCAGCTCGTTCTTCTTATCTTTGGTCAGGCTCATGGAGCGTCGGTGAAGCTAGCACAGACGCGCTTCGCGTCCTCGACGTCGATCTTCATCTGAGCGATCAGATCCTCGACGCTGGCGAAGCGCTTCTCCCCCCGCAACCGCTCGACGAAGGCGACGCGCAGCGTGCGTCCATAGAGATCTTCGTCGCGGTCGATCAGGTAGGTCTCGATCAGCACCCCGCGTCCGCTGGCGAAGGTTGGCCGAACGCCGACGTTGACCGCCGCGGGAACGCCGTCGGCAAAGGCAGCGAAGACGCCGTGCCCCGGATACGCCAGGCGGTCGTCGGGAACGATGTTGGCGGTCGGGAAGCCGAGCTCGCGGCCGCGCTGGTCTCCGCTGACCACCGTGCCCTCGACCATGAAGGGAGCGCCGAGGCAGTGTCGCGCGCCCTCCATGTCCCCGGCGGCCACCAAAGCCCGTATTCGGGTCGAGGAGACGGTCTCGCCGTCGACCTCGACCAGCGGCACCACCCGCGTCTCGAACTCCGAACGCGCGGCCAGCATCGCCGGATCGCCTTTGGCCTTGGCGCCGAAGCGGAAGTTCTCGCCGACCGCGACCCGCTCCGCCCCGAGCCGCTCGATCAACACCCCCTCGATGAACTCCTCGGCACTGAGCTTCGCGAACTCGGCGTCGAAGGGGATCACGACGAGCTCGCGCACGCCAAGACCCTCGATCACGTCGCGCTTGACCCCGAAGGGCATGATCAGCTTCGGCAGCGCCGCGGGGTGGATCACCGAGAGCGGGTGGGGGTCGAAGGTGAGCACGGTGTCGGCCCTCTCGATCACCGCCTGGTGGCCGCGGTGGACGCCGTCGAAGGTGCCGATCGCGACCTGGCGCGGGCGCGGTTTGGCGTCGGGCAGCTGCGTGACCTCGATGTTGGCCATCAGCGCAGAGCCTCCGCGACGGCAGGGACCAGTTCCGCCACCTGGCTCAGCGATAGCTCCCTGCCCGCTCCCTCGACCCTGAACGGGCCGATCGCCTCCCGTCGCAACTCGATGCAATAGGCGTCTTCGAGCGTCTCGATCAGAGTGCGGACATAGGTGCCGGTCGAGCATTCGATCTCGTACTCGAGGTGGTAGTCGTCGCCGACCACCATGCCCCCCACCAGCTCCGCCCGGTAGATCTCGACGTCGCGCTCCGGGGTCTCCACGACCTCGCCACGGCGCGCTTTGCGATAAAGCCGCTCGCCTCTCACCCGCACCGACGAGGTCATCGGCACCCGCTGGCGGATGATCCCCGTGGGTAGCTCCATCGAGCTTGGCACACGGCCGGTCATCACCAGCTCTCCTTCGGGATCGCCGGTGCTGGAGCGCCAACCCGGTCGAGCTTTTGCACGGTAGGTCTTCGGCAGGTCGGTCAAAAAGCGCTGCACGCGAGTCGCCTCGTCCAGCAGGACCAGCAACAGGCCGGTGGCGAATGGATCCAGGGTGCCGGCGTGGCCCGCCTTGCAATCGCGTTCGCGTCGCACCCGCCTGACCAGATCGTGCGAGGTGATGCCCGCCGGCTTGTCGCAGAGCAGGACCGTCAAGTATCGAGTTGGCTGGAGACCTCGCCGCAGAGGAAAGAGGCCAGGGCCTCCACGTCGAGGTCGGTGGAGAAGCCGGCGGCTCGCTTATGCCCTCCCCCGCCGTGCTTGCGGGCGATTGCGGAGACGTCGACTTCGCCGTCGCTGGAGCGCAGGCTGACCTTGCGGGCGGCGCGACCGCGGTCGCCGAGGTCGCGGATCAGGGCGGCCACCCGAGCACCCTCGACCGAGCGCAGGTGATCGATGATCCCCTCGGTCATCTCCTCACCGGCGCCGCTTGCCGCGTAGTCGGCGCTGCCGATGTAGGCGAGCACCAGTCGGCCATCGCAATGGCGTCGCAGGCCTTCCAGCGCGCGTGAGAGCAGGCGCAGCTTCTCGATCGGCACGTGCTCGTAGAGGCGACGGTAGGTCTCATCGACGTCGACCCCGGCTTCGATCAGGTCGGCGGCGATGCGGTGGGTACGGGCGTTGGTGTTCTCGTACATGAACTTGCCCGTATCGGTGACCAGGCCGACGTAGAGGGCGGAAGCCATCTCGGCGGTGATCTCCACCCCGAGCAGGACCGCCAGCTCGTAGACGATCTCGGCGGTGCAGGAGGCGTCTACCTCGACCAGGTTGACGTCGCCGAAGAGGGTGTTGTCGTGGTGGTGGTCGACGTTGATCGTGAAGACACCGTCAGCCGAGAGGAAATCCACCGGCATGCGGTCGATGTTGCCGCAGTCGAGGAAGATCGCCGCCCGGTCGGCCATGTCGGCCGGCGCCTCGTGGAAGACCTCCTCCAGGGGCAGGAAGCGGTACTCGATCGGCAGCGGGAACTCCTTTGCCGCGAGGAACATCACCGAGTCCTTGCCGAGCTGGCGCAGCAGGTAGTGCATGCCGAGCAGCGAGCCGAGCGCGTCGCCGTCGGGGCCCTCGTGGGCGGTCAGCAGGAAACGGTCGCGGTTGCGGATCTCCTCGGCCACCCGCTCGATCGCGGTGGCGCCGATGTCGGTCGTCTCACCCATCCTGGTCCTCTTCGAGGAGTTCGGTGATCCTCATCCCCCCCTCGACGGTTGGGTCGTAATGAAAGCTGAGCGTCGGCGTGCGCTTCATCCTCGTCTCGGCGGCGATCTTCGACTGCAGGACTCCATGCGAAGAGCGCAACCCGGCAAGCGCGCCCTCGCGGGCGTCCTCGTCGCCGAGCACGCTGACGTGCACCTTGGCGCTGCGGAGGTCTGGGCTGGTCTCAACTGAGGTCACGGTGACGAAGCCGATGCGGGGGTCGCTCAATTCGGTGGCTATCGCTGCGCCGATCACCTCGCGGAGCACCTCGTTGATGCGGCGCATGCGCGAGGTGGCCATCCTAGTCCAGCGTCTGCTCGACCTGCTTGGTCTCGAAGAACTCCAGCACGTCGTCCTCCTTGACGTCGGCGTAGCCGTCGAGCACGATGCCGCACTCCTGGCCCTCCTCGACCTCCTGCACGTTGTCTTTGAAGCGGCGCAGGGAACCGAGTTTGCCGTCCCAGATGACGGTGCCCTCGCGAATCAGGCGCACGCTGGCGGTGCGGGTGACCTTGCCCTCGTTGACGATGCAGCCGGCGATGCGACCGACCTTGGAGGCCTTGAAGGTCTGCTTGACCTCGGCCTCGCCGAGGATCTCCTCGACCTCGACCGCCTCCAGCAGTCCCTCCATCGCGTTGCGCAGGTCTTCGGTGATTTTGTAGATCACCGAGTAGGTGCGGATGTCGACGCCCTCGCGCTCGGCGGCCCGGCGGGCGTCGGCGAGCGGGCGGACGTTGAAGCCGATCACGATCGCGTCGGAGGCCGAGGCCAGCATCACGTCGGACTCGTTGATGCCGCCGGTCTGCGAGTGGATGATGTTGATCGCGACCTGCTCCTGCGGCACTTTGGCGATCTCGTCCTGGAGCGCCTCCAGGGAGCCGGCGACGTCGGCCTTGAGGACGATGTTGAGCTCCTTGATGTCGCCTTCCTGGGCGCGGGAGAAGACCTCCTCGAGGCTGACCTTGCGCGCCTGGCGGCGGGCAAGCGCCTCGGTCTTGAGCCGGTTGCCCCGCTCCTGGGCGAGCTGGCGGGCGCGGCGGTCGTTCTCGACCGCGCGGACGTGCTCCCCGGCCTCGCAGACGCCGTCGAAGCCGAGCACCTCGACCGGCATTCCCGGCCCCGCCTGCTGCACGCGGGCGCCGGTGAAGTCCTGCATCGCGCGAACCCGGCCCCACTGCGGACCGGCGACGAGCGCGTCGCCCACGGCAAGCGTGCCACGCTGGACGAGGATGGTGACGACCGGGCCGCGGCCCGGGTCGAGCTGAGACTCGACCACCGTTCCGGAAGCGGGGGCATCCGGGTTGGCACCCAGCTCCTCCAGCTCGGAGACCAGCAGGATCATGTCGAGCAGGTTGTCGAGGCCGTCGTGGGTCTTGGCGGAGACGTCGCAGTAGACCGTCTCGCCCCCCCAGTCCTCCGGGGTCAGGCCGTCGGCGGCGAGCTCGTTGCGGACACGGTCGGGCTGCGCGCCCTCTTTGTCGATCTTGTTGACCGCGATCAGGATCGGCACGTCGGCGGCGCGCGCGTGGTCGATCGCCTCTTTGGTCTGCGGCATGACGCCGTCGTCGGCGGCAACCACGACGACCGCTATGTCGGTGACCTTGGCGCCGCGGGCGCGCATCGCGGTGAAGGCGGCGTGGCCCGGCGTGTCGAGGAAGGTGATCGTCTTCTGCTCGTGGTGGACCTGGTAGGCGCCGATGTGCTGGGTGATCCCGCCGGCCTCGCCCGCCGCGACCTCGGTCTCGCGAATCGCGTCGAGCAGCGAGGTCTTGCCGTGGTCGACGTGGCCCATGATCGTGACCACGGGCGGGCGGTCGACCAGGCTCTCCTCGGCGTCGTCGAACTCGGGCGCCTCGGGCTCCTCCTCGGCCGCGGTGACGATCTCGATCTTGCGGTCGTACTCGTCGGCGATCGCCTTGATCGACTCGTCGGTGAGCGTCTGGGTGAGCGTCGCCATCTCCCCCATCATCATCAGCTTCTTGATCACCTCGGCGCTGCCCAGGCCGAGCAGCTCGGCGACCTCGCGCACGGTCGCTCCGGAGTTGACCCTGGTCGCCTCCGGCTCGGCCGGCTCCTCCGCTTTGACCGGCGGCTCCTCGAGCAGCGGCCGGCGGCGCCGTCCGCCGCGGCGCCGCGGCGGCCTCTGCGGCGGCGGCCCACCCATCTGGTCCCGCCGCGCGGCCTGCGAGTCGATCACGACGCGGCGTTTTTTGCTCGCCCCGGCGGGTTTTTTCGCCGACGACGCGGGGGCTGGTTTTGCGGTCTCAGCGGCGGCATCCGGCTTGGGCGCCGCTGCTTTCGGTTTCGGCTCCGCCCTGGGCTCTGCTTTCGGTTTCACTTTGGTTGCGGTGGCAGCGACGGAGTTCCCATCGCCAAGCGCTTTAAGCGCGTCGGCCTCCTCGACGCTGGAGGCGGCGGCTTTAGCTTCGATTCCAGCTTTCTTAAGCGCGGCAAGCAGCTCTTTGCTGCTCAGCCCCTGAGCTTTCGCTATTTCATGGACCCGCTTCTTAGCCACTAGGCCTGCTCAGCCTCCCCAGCGACCGCCTCGGGCTCCCCCGCGTCTTCCGCGGGTGGCGTGGAGGGTTGTCCCTCCGGCGGGTGAGCCGGAGGGCTGCCCTCCGCGACAGGACCCGCGGTTGAGGCATCCGAACCCTCGGCGTCCGGGTCTTCGACATCTGGATCCTCGCCATCTACCTCGGCAACCGTCTCTTCCTCCGGCTCCTCGGCCACCGGCTCCTCGAACTCCGCTTCGGCCTTGGCCACGATCTCGCTGACCTGGCCTTCGTCGGCCCCAGAGTCGGCGAGGATCGCCACCTCGGCCTCCTCGAGCGGGGCCAGCACGGTGATCTGGTTGGTGGTGAAGCGGCCCAGCGCTTGGTGCGTGGGCAGGCCGCAGTAGGAGGAATCGCCAATCGCCGCATTGGGGCAGCGCCGGCCGTTGGAGAGGACCGCCAGGCAGTGGCCGTCGGACTGCTCCTCGCCCTCGTACTCCTCGACCTCCTCCTCGGAGGCGAACTCGGTCTCCGACTTGATGTCCACCCGCCAGCCGGTCAGGCGGGCGGCGAGGCGGGCGTTTTGCCCGTCGCGACCGATCGCCAGCGAGAGCTGGTCGTCGGGGACGATCACGGTCGCCTGGCGCTCCTCGTCGTCGACGATCACCTCGCGC
>DASSXC010000266.1:0-5945 GCA_035704205.1 Solirubrobacterales bacterium
GACAGCAGCCGCGCGTTCTCGAAGCTGGTCGAGGAGGTGGACGGGAAGCTCCGCATCATCAGCAACCCGCCCCTGATCGTGCCGATCGCGCAGCTCGCCGAGGAGGAGGCCGGAGGGGCGGACGTCGGGGCGCTGGTCCTCGAGGTCCTCTCCAATTACCGGGACTCGCTCAGCATCGAGCGCCGCGCGGTGCTCGACAGCTACCGCCTCGTCGACGCGGCTTTCAAAGTCGTCGGCGTGGGCAGCGTCGGCACGCGGGCCTGGATCGCGCTGATGCTCGGCCGCGACGAGGGCGACCCGCTGTTCCTCCAGGTGAAGGAGGCGCAGCGCTCGGTGCTCGAGCCCTACGCCGCGCCCAGCGAGTTCGACCACCAGGGCGAGCGCGTCGTCCACGGCCAGCGCCTGATGCAGGCGGCGAGCGACGTCATGCTCGGCTGGGTGCGGGCGGAGGGGGTAGACGGCCAGCAGCGCGACTTCTACGTGCGCCAGCTCTGGGACTGGAAGGCCTCGGCGCGGGTCGAGTCGATGGACGCGCGCGGCCTAACCGCCTACGCCGAGATCTGCGGCATGACCCTGGCCCACGCCCACGCCCGCGGCGGTGACCGCATCGCCATCGCCGCCTACCTGGGCAAGGGAGACGCCTTCGACCAGGCGATGGCCGAGTTCGCCGAGGCCTACGCGGATCAGAGCGAACGCGACTACGAGTCGCTGCGCAGGGCGGTCGACGAAGGCCGCATCGAAGCGGTCTCGGAACCCGGCTAGGGCGTGAGCGCGACCGGCGTCGAAGGCGGTGCGCCGGTCTTCAGCAGCGTTGCCAGGTAGAGGACGACCGGCTCAGCGCCGTTGTTGGCGGCTTCGTGGATGTCCGAGGGCTGCTCGACGATCCACTCCCCGGTCTTGAGCCGTGCAGTTTGACCGGCTTGGATCTTGCGTACGAGCGCCGGATTCTGGTCGGACTCTCCGCGGCGCACGACCGCCGAGCCCCGCCTGACTGTGTAGGTGAGGACACCGGACTGGACGCGCGCAATCTGCGTGCCGAGGTGGTGATGGGTAGCCAACTTCGCTCCCGGTTCGACCACGACCCGGGAGAGGACCATCGTCCGCCCCGGCGCTCCCTGAACCTGACTCGTCTGCGCCAGCGCATTGCGGATCGCGGTCGGTGCGACCTCGGACTTGCCGAAGGCGGTGGGAATCAGGGCGCCGAGCACCACCCCCGCGGTGAGGGCAACGGCGATCGCGCTACGGGTTCCTGGGGGACGGGTCACGACGCAGGAGGCTAGGCATCGCGGTGGACGACGGCCTGAATGAACTCCTGCTTGGCGTCCGTGTAGGCCTCGCGGTCGTTCCTGAACCGGTCCGTGAGGCTGTGCTTGAGAGAGGCGTACTCCTCGGCGGCCCTGGGATGCGTGCGGAGGTGATCGCGAAAGACCAGCTCTTCCCGCTCAAAGTACGCCGTTGACCCCTCGAGATCACTGACGCCGACGAGGATGTCGATGATCGGCTTGGCATCGAGCCCCGGCACCGCGGTGCTGCCGAGATGGTGGATACCGCCGGTGACCCACGGCCCGATCGCCGCCGCCAAGGTCGCTCGCTCCTCCTCGAAACCGAGCGGGCCATCCCGGGTCATGGGCAACGATCCGGATCGGCTCATCGATCGGCTCGGTCATTGCCTCCATGGTGGGAGTAGCCAGCAGCAGTAGCCCTGCTCTCGGTAGGCGACCTCGACTCGATCGATTGACCAGAGCTCGGAGATGCTGAAAGTGATGCGGGTCCGGCTCGGCCTCCACGCCCTCGCCCTTGAGGGCGGAGCTCGACGGGTGGTGGATCAGCCGATTACGGCCCGAGGAGGACGCCGATATGAAAGACTCAGGGCCATTATCGTACCCAAAAGGATACGCATAAGTACCAACCTGAGAGTTCCCACGGCGCTGCTAGCGATCGCCACGGCGGTCGTGTTCGCGAGCGGAGTTTGGACTGCCACGACGAAGGCCGCGGAACCCAGCTGGGCTCGGCAGTTCCCGCCAACCGGCCCGTCGGCTCAAATGTATGCCTCGATGGCCTACCACCCGGGGATCGACAAGCTGGTTCTCTTTGGCGGCCATAGCGCAGACAACCGCTTGCTCGCCGAGACCTGGACCTACGACGGCGCCACCTGGAGCAAACAGTCCCCGCCGGTTAGCCCACCGGCTCGAGCCATGGCCTCGATGGCCTATCACCCGGGGATCGGCAAGCTGGTCCTCTTCGGCGGCAGTGTCCACGGAGCTCCCCACCGGCTCGCGGATACCTGGACCTACGACGGCGCCACCTGGAGCAAACAGTCCCCGCCGGTTAGCCCACCGGCACGCACTGGGGCCTCGATGGCATACGACCCGACCAGCGGCAAGCTGGTCCTCTTCGGCGGCGACGGCGTCAGCACCGTGTTTGGCGACACCTGGACCTACGACGGCGTCACTTGGACCCAACAGTTTCCCGCCGCCACCCCTGGCAAGCACTGGGGTGCCTCGATGGCACATTACCCGGAGATGGGCAAGCTGGTCCTCTTCGGCGGCTCCTCCCCGAGCGGCGTATTCGCTGACACCTGGACCTACGATGGCGCCACCTGGGTCAAACAAGCACCTGCGACCAGCCCCTCCGCTCGCGTCTTGTCCTCGATGGTTTATTACCCGGCGATCGGTGAGCTCGTCCTCTTCGGCGGCTCCCCTCCGTTCCTGGGCGACACCTGGACCTACGACGGCGCCACCTGGATCAAACGGTCCCCCGCAGCCAGCCCTCCACCTCGGGACGTCGCCTCGATGGCCTATTACCCGACCAGCGGAAGCCTGATCCTTTACGGTGGCTACGGCCCCAACGGAGGGCTTGCGGACACCTGGGCCTACAAGACGGCGCTCGGCCCTCCGACCGCGACGATCAGCAATCCAGCCAATCATCAAACCTACGTCGTTGGGCAAGTAGTCGCGACCAGCTTCAGCTGCTTCGATGTGCCGGGTGGTCCCGGCATTGGCTCCTGCGTCGACTCCGGCGGCTCGGAGAGCCCCGGCCAGCTCGACACCTCGACGCTTGGCTCTCGTAGTTACACCGTGGTCGCGAC
Organism: Solirubrobacterales bacterium; assembly: GCA_035704205.1. Classification (GTDB taxonomy): domain Bacteria; phylum Actinomycetota; class Thermoleophilia; order Solirubrobacterales; family 70-9; genus VRUE01. The sequence continues at coordinate 3,089 of DASSXC010000266.1, forward strand.
CTCAACTGACGGGCGGAGCGGCTCGGCGTCGATCGAATACACCGTAGTGAAGACGAAGCCGATCCTAACGGCGCAGGCATCGCCCCGGGCCATACGCCGCGGCAAACCGATCTGGGACAAGGCCACCCTGTCCTCCGGCCATTCACCGGCAGGGCAAATCACCTTCCATCTTTACCGTCGAAATGACGCGAACTGCGCCAAGGCGCCGATCTTTACCGATACGGTCGCGGTTTCCGGCAACGGCGACTACGAATCGGCCGCCTTTGAGCCCAAAGCTCCTGGCATCTATCGCTGGGTAGCCGCCTATTCCGGCGATGGGCACAACGAAGCAGTCGCGGGCTCCTGCAACGATGCGGGCCAGTCGGTGCTCGTGACGCCGCCCTGCCACCGCTCAAAAAGAGGTCCATGCAGGTTCTTGCGCTCTAAGATCTCGGGTCCCAGTTGGGGGTGCTCCGGTAAACGAGGGCGTGGGTCCGTGAACCTGATGCGGTGCACTGTTACAGCCAGCCGATAATTTCGTCGTCCTTCTTGTCATCGGGGCCCTCCGCGCCAATCGCGGAGTTCCGTCCCGGTTGAGATCGCTGAGACGCTACTTGACCTTGATGCAGGCGCTGACTGGCGCACGAACCTGACCTGGAAACCCCGCCGAATCGCTGCGCAAGCGCAGAAACCGGCGGTTTTCCAGGCAATTCCTAGTGCGGCTGAATGGAGTCGAACCATCACGTCCCGTTAGGGACACAAGGCCCTCAACCACGACGGGAGAGCCTTTCTCGATGGCATTTGGCGTTGTCAGTCGATCTTAGCTTCTCTGGGGTGACGCCTGGGACGCAGAAACACGGTCCGAGGAACGGTCCGACGAGCTGAGGGCTCAGGATTCAGCCGAATTCTCCAGACGACACCACAGGGTGTATAGTGATGCTATGAGCAGAACGCAGGTCTATCTGGGCGAGGGAGAGCTTGAGCTTCTCGAACGCGCCTCGCGCGATACCGGCGCGTCCCGCTCGGAGCTGATCCGCCGCGCCGTTCGCACAACCTTTGGGGAGCAGGGGAGGGACGAGAAACTTCGCGCCCTCCAGGCCAGCGCCGGCTCTTGGCGGGGCCGACGCGCCAGTGGCGCCGAGTACGTCGACGCGATCCGCGGCGGTGACCTCAATGACCGCTTGGCCCGACTCGGCGTCAAGTGAAGCTGCTCGACACCAGCGTCGCAATCGATCACCTACGCGGCTCACCCCCCGCCGTCGATCTCCTAACCGATCTGCTGGAGGCCGAAGAATCCATCTTTGCCAGCGAGGTCGTGCGCTTTGAGTTGTTGGCCGGCGTGCGCGAGAAAGAGGTCGACGCACTGGAGCAGTTCTTCTCGGCGATCTCTTGGGTGCCGGTAGGGGAGGAGGTGGCCCGGGCTGCCGGGTCCCTTGCTCAGCGCCACCGCCGGTCCCACAGCGGCATCGACGACGCCGACTACCTGATCGCTGCCACCGCGCTCCTGCTTGAGGCCGACCTACTGACGACGAACGTGCGCCACTTCCCGATGATCACCGGGCTCGAGCCTGCCTACTGAGCCGTGGAGCGCGGGCCATCCGCTTTACGCGAACGGTTCGACGAACCCGGGGGCTAGGTTCTGGGCCGCCTATCAAAGAACTCACATGTGTATAGGATCGTGAAATTCCCCTTCCGGATCCAGCCTTCCGCTCCTTGCCATTTTGAGGTGATTCTGCGGCGCCTAAATTGGGGAATTTCTTGAGTTTCTCGTCGCTACTTTATCGCTACGTCTCGCCTAGTTTTTGGCTCTGCAACTGCGCTTCCGCCGCTTGATCAGCAGCCTACGAAACCGAAGGTCACAGGTTCAAAATCGCGTCGCACGTTGACTTGGAACTCGATTCGGCTCAACTGAGTTAGTCCCCTCTCGGCATAAGATCAAGCTGTGTTCATCCTCGGCAAGGGGACAAGGTGAGTGCGCGGTCTTATCCCGAGCTTCTGAGCAAGCTGAAAAGCCAGGTTGGGTTCCTTCGACGTTCGTCGGTGTCATTCGATGAAGGGAATGAGGACGAGGGTGAGCGGCTTGCGCTTGCCACGCGGGTGCTTCTCCACGACACCAGCCGCTCCCATTCGCTTCTTGGCCAGCTCGGAGTCAAGGGCGCGCTCCTCTACACCGACACCTCCATTCATCGGGAGCGAGAAACGAAGCACTTGGGTGGAGGAAAATACGCTGCGACGGCCATTGCTCACGCTGGTCTCGTGTTGATGCGGGCAGAGCTAGGACCTGATGGCGCATCGGAATGGAGCTATGCGCCTGTCCTGGCGCCTGAGAGTCCGGAGCGGTCCAATCCACCCGCACCATTTCAGCCTTGGTGGGAGAACTCGTTCCTGACCGACACTTTTGGTGAGCCGGTGACCCGGAGATCGGTGACCCTAGCTGTTGCCAACAAGGATGGCGGAGCGCATGTCGCGAAGGCTATTCCCGAAGCGTTCCGGAGACTGAGCTCCGGCGCGTCGATACCGTTTCAGACTGGATCGGACGATGAGTGGTCTGCCATTCCCGGTGTCGTCATGGCAACGGCGCGGCAGATCGCATTCGAGTTGCTCGACAGTCTTCAGCGGGAAACTCCGAACTTCATTGGAGAAGAGCCCTTGGCCGAGGCGGCAGAATTAACGGCCGCAGAGAAATCTGCCGTCCCGAGGAACGAACAATGCATATGCGGTAGCGGCAAGAAGTTCAAGCGCTGTCATGGTTCGTGAGCCAGCTGCCCGACCGCTAGGCGCCCGAAATGTGATGTTGGCGCCAATCGTCCAGATCAGCATCTTCCGACGGTCTTCCGTAGACCCGGTGGATGACCTCCCCTCCGTACCAGCGGATTGC
>DASSXC010000267.1:0-12740 GCA_035704205.1 Solirubrobacterales bacterium
TCCTGCTTGCTGGGTTTTTCGCCCGTTGACTTTCCGGCCGTCCGAGGATTGTGGTTGGGGCGAAAAACGGACGCCGCTGCGCTGGAGGGACACCCCTACCCCGGTGCCACCCACACGAGGTGAGGTGTTCGTTGATCGGTAGATACACGCGGCCGGAGATCGGCGATGTCTGGTCCCAGCAGCGGAAGCTGGAGTGCTGGCTCGAGGTGGAGTTGGCGGCTACTGAGGCCTGGGCCGAGGAGGGCGTCGTTCCGGTTGAAGCTGCGGAGGCTGCGCGGACCATGGCGGCTTTCACCGTCGAGGCCGTCAACGAGCGGGAGAGGGTGACCGACCATGACGTCGCTGCCTTCGTCGACGTGGTTGCTCAATCCGTTGGCGAGCACGGGCGCTGGATCCACTATGGGCTGACCTCCTCGGACGTGCTCGATACGGCGCTGGCGCTGCAGCTTCGCCAGGGGGGGGAGGTCGTGCTGGCGTCGGCGCGTGCTTATCGCGATGCGCTGATCGAGCGGGCGTTGGAGCATCGCGACACGCTCTGCGTCGGGCGGACGCACGGCGTCCATGCCGAGCCGACGACGTTTGGACTGCGGCTCGCCGGCTTTGCCTTCGAGGCCGACCGCAACCTGGGCCGCCTCACCGACGCCTTCGAGCAGCTGCGCTTCGGCAAGCTCTCCGGGGCGGTCGGCACCTACGCGTCGGTGCCGCCCGCGGTCGAGGCGCGGGTGATGGACCGGCTCGGACTGAAGCGCGAGGACGTCGCCACCCAGGTGATCCCGCGCGACCGCCACGCGGTGCTGACCTCGCGCATCGCGATCGCCGGCGCCGGCCTGGAGCGCTTCGCCACCGAGGTCCGCAACCTGCAGCGCACCGAGGTGCGCGAGGTCGAGGAGCCGTTCGCCGCCGGTCAGAAGGGCTCCTCGGCGATGCCGCACAAGCGCAACCCGATCCGCACCGAGCGGATCACCGGCCTGGCCCGGGTCCTGCGCGGCTACGCCCAGACGGGCCTGGAGAACGTCGCGCTCTGGCACGAGCGCGACATCTCCCACTCCGGCGCCGAGCGGGTGATCCTCCCCGACGCGACGATCGGCCTCGACTACATGCAGGACCTGGCGGCCAGGGTGGCGGCGGAGATGACGATCCGCACCGAGCGGATGAGGGAGAACCTGGAGCTGACCCACGGCGCCCTGTTCAGCCAGCGCGCCCTCACCGCCCTGGTCGAGTCCGGCCTCAGCCGCGACGACGCCTACCGCGTCGTCCAGGAGAACGCCCAGCGCGCCTGGGACACCGGCACCCACTTCCGCGACCTCCTCGGCGAGGCGGCGCCGGACCTCGACCTGGACGCCGTCTTCGACTACAGCGCCTACCTGGGCCACGTCCCGGAGATCTTCAAGCGCCTCGAAGCGCTGCGCGGCTGAGCCGCTCGCCGCCGCGTTCGGCGCCGCAGAGTGCTCCTTCGCGAACGACCTCGCCGCTCAGCTCGGCGACCTGGCCGAGCAACTCCTCCGGCGGCCTGGAGATGTCCACGGCTCTAACGCAGATCTCGCAATTGGAGTTGCGGATCGAGAGATCGGCGACCCCGACCCCGTCCCCCGCGTAGACGAGGTAACCGCGTCTTAGTCCGAGCGCGGTGCAGTAGGCGAGCATCTGGTAGGCGTCCGCCGCGGGCGCGGTGCGCTGCTCGACGCTCTTGTGCTTGGCGTCGATCACCGCGCGGAGGGCGCCGCCGGCATGCCAGGTCAGGTCCGGCCTGATCGGCACCCGTCCCGCGACGTCAAGCGAGCGGCCGACCTGCGCCCTCACCTCGCCACCGTGGGGACGAAGCGCCTCCTTCATCGCGGTCGAGAGAAAGTCCTCGAAGACACGGTTCATGTCGAAGACGAACGAGGTCGAGGCCAACGGCCCCGCCGACGCCGCCAGCGAGGCCGACCGCAGAATCAGCCGGGCGAGGCAGAGCGCCGGCCGGTAGCGCTCGTTGAGCCGGGTGAACCGCGGCAGCTCCGCCTCGCGCGGTCGCGCCAGCGGAGCGACGTCGTCGAACACCGCGCGCAGCTCGAGCAGCCGCCGGCGCGCCAGGGGCGGTACGCGCGGCAGGCGAAGCAGGGCGACGGTCGCGCTCTTCAGCATCCGGTTCTCCGCCACGTCGGGCGTGTACTCGTCGTAGGCGACTTCGACCGGCAGCGGCAGGCCGGCCGAGCGGGCGATCTGGTCGCCGAAGCGAACCCGACCGCGGACCGCGTGCAGCCGTTCCTCGACTCCGACGTATCCGCGCAGGAGCCCGAGCTCGACCGCGCGCAGGGCATGCCATGAGAAACCGCTCGCGATCGCGTCGAGAAGTCCCGGCTCGCTCTCGAAGTCGGCCCGCCGGTCGCGCCAACCGCTCGGGTCGGTCGCGTAGGCGAGGAGGAAGAAGAGCCGGGCTACGGTCAGGCGCGGGTTGACCCGCAGCTCCCAGCTCGGCCCGAGGGCCACGCCGACCCGCGAGTCGCTGATCAACCGCCAGCGGTTCGGCCCCGGCGCGGCGGCGACCTCGACCAGCTCGCTCTCGCGTATCGCCGCGGCCTCGGCATGGCTGAGCTCGCACTCGAGGCTGGACCACGCCTCCAGCTCGAGCCGCTTCATTCTTCGGCGCCCCGGTCCCGCCCCCTCAGGGTCGCCAGCTCGTAGAGCGTCGGATCCCAGCTCGTGCCATAGAAGTGCTCGTGGAGCATCGGCATGATCGAGCGCTCCCAGATGCGCTCGAGGTTCGGCGCCCTGCCTTCGCGGTTCATGAAGTAGGAGGGGCCGACGGAGAACTCGTCCGCCCCGATCTCCCGGTTGAGCCGGTCGAGCAGCTCGGCGGGTGCCCTGTCGAGGCCGTGCTCGTCGAGCCAGAGCCCGAGCACGTCCCTGACCGGCCCCTCGGTCGGCGAGAACTCGAGGAAGTAGAAGCGACGGCGCAGCGCCGAGTCGACCAGGGCGATCGAGCGATCGGCGGTGTTCATCGTGCCGATCAGGAAGAGGTTCGCGGGCAGGGTGAAGGGGTGCTCGGGCCAGTACTGGAGCCGCACCTCACGGTTGCGGTACTCGAGCAGGAAGAGCAGCTCGCCGAAGATCTTCGCGATGTTGCCGCGATTGATCTCGTCGACGATCAGCAGGTGGGGCCGCTCCGGGTCCTCGGCCGCGACGCGGGCCATCCGGCGCAGTGGCCCATCCATGCGTTCGTAGCCGAGGCCGGCTGAGGAGCCGTCCTCACGCGGGCGGAAACCTCCGACGAAATCCTCGTAGGAGTAGGAGGGGTGAAACTGGAGAACCTCGAAGCCACCGCCGTCGCGGGTCAGCTCCTGGGCCAGCTCGAGAGCAACCCAGGTCTTGCCCGTGCCGGGCGGCCCGTAGAAGATCGCCTGGCCCTTTTCCAGCAGCATCTCGACCGCGTTGTCGAGGAAGGATTGCGGCAGGTACAGCTCCGCCGCGAGCGCCGAGCGCAACTGCGGCACGGTGAGCGGCGCCGGCTCGGAGACCAGCTCGCGCAGCGCCTCGTCCTGGCCGGCCGAGACCTCGAAATTGGTGGCGTTGGCAAAGGCGATCACGCCCAGCTCCTTGAGCAAGGGGTGCTCGAGAAGATCGGTGCGCCTGATCGGCGCCGGCAGGACCTCGTCGATCCGCAACCGCACCCGCGGCTCTTCCTCCGAGAGAGCGTCGGGATCGAGCATGTAGGGGCTGTCGGGTTCGCCGGGCAGCGTCTCCGGGTCGGTCAGCACCGTCGCGGTCGCGATCACTCCCGCTTCCGGTCCGGCACGCCACAGGTAGACCCGATCGCCGGCGTGGACCTCCTTGCGGTGCTGGCGGACCACCCAGGTCATCTCCGGCTCCTCCGAGATCGCCCGATCGACGTCGAAGATGCGCGGATTCGCCTGAAACAACCAGACCTTCGCCTCGCTCGGCGACGGTTTCCCCTCGGCAACCTCAGCGCGGCTCGCCGCCGCGAGCACGGCATCGAGCAGCTCCGGCGGAATCTCGTAGGTGCGCATCAGGTCGGTTGCCGCCTTCGAGAAGGCCAGGTAGTCCTCGATCAGGCCGGCCCCGGGCGGTCGCCGTGGCCGGTAGGCCGGCCACAGTCGCTGCAGGCCACGATCGGTGGGCTGCAGCCAGACCGCGAATCGCTCCGGGGCACGCAGGTACATGAGCATCGTCGGATACGACGTCCCCGAGAACGGCAAGAGCTTGTGGTCGGCCAGCAGCTCGCCGGCCGCCTCCTCGGCGTCCCCCTCCTCACCGCGCCAAAGCCGCGCGGTCCACCGATTGAGCTGCTCGAGGTTGGCCGCGAGACCGTTCGCCGTGGCGCCGACGAATGCCGGAGAAAAGCGCGACTGGTACGGCTTGCCTTTGTGGGAGTCGACGTTGAAGAGGCCGAGAAGCTCGCGGAGCTGGGCGTCCTCGAGCCGGCCGGCCGAGGCGTCGAGAAGGGCCCGAGCCTGATCCTCGGCACCGCGACGAGCTTCGATCCCGGCGTCGCCGTAGCCGGCGATCGCCGCGGCGACGAAGCCGGCCACGTCCTCGATCGCCGCCATCTCCCCCCCCTCGTTGAAGGGGCTGAAGTCCGACCGGTACAGCAGCCGCTCCATTTCCTTCGTCGACCATCCGGTGAGCTCGCCGCAGGTCCGCAGCCCCTGCAGGAGCAGGCGGTTGAGGGCGACGGTGCCGAGCTCCTCGAGCCCACCGTGATCCTCACCGAGGGCGCGGAGGAAGTGCACCAGGTGGGCGTGGGAGCAGATCGGCAGGACCTGGTCCGGGAAGTAGACGTGCAGCATCTTCGCGAGCAGGGCGGGGCCGCCGCGCAGCGCCGGGATCCGGTCGATCGGACCCCATTGGGAGGCGTCCGCCAACCGGCCCGCCTCGGCAAAGCCCGAGCGCACGGCTTCCCACGCCTCCTCGACGGTCTCGTAGCGGTCGTGCTCGAACCACCACTCGCCCTCTTCCTTCTGGAAGTAGATGTGGTGCTTGCGGGCGCTGCCGCCCTTGATGCTGCCCAGGTCCGTCGCCCGGAACTCCATCCAATGGCAGAAGTTGTCGGGCATGTCGGGTTGACCGAGCGCATAGCTCTCGAGCGGCATCTCACTCCAGATCTTCGGCGGGAAGCGCTCGAGCACTTCGGCCCGCTGCGCCTCCGCGGCCCCGACGCTTTCCACCTGCGCATCCCGGTCATGGCCCTCGAGCGCCTGTGCGATCAGGCCGCAGCTGATCATCGCGCGAGTCTAACCCCGGAATACCCAAAGCGATCCCCGGCGCTGGCGTGGCGTCGGTAGGCTTCCGCGAGTGATCCTCTACACCTGCGGGCAGAAGAAACTGGGGCCGGGGTTCGCGCATCCGTGCGCGAAGGCGGCCAAGGCGCTCGATGCCGCCGGGTACACGTACGAGCTGCGCACCGTGGGCGGCTACCGCTTGATGCCCTGGACCTGGGGCAGCCGCGACGACGAGCGGGCCGAGGTGCGCAAGCTGAGCGGCACCAACGAGGTGCCGGTCCTGGTGCTCGACGACGGCGAGGTCGTCTCCGGCTCGAGCACGATCGCTCGCTGGGCGAGCGAGCACCCGACCGCCCACAGATGAACATCTGTCGCCTTTTGACCCCTATGGGGTCATAAACGCGACAGATGTTTCGACAGGGCTAGGCCGCGCTCAGCTCGCGCTCGCGGGCCGGGTGGCGCGCGGTCAGGACGACGGGGGTGCCGTCCTTGGGCGAGAGGGTGATGTTGCGGCGGCCGATCTTCTCCGGCCGGGGACTGGCCTTGTGCAGATCGCAGCGGGTCAAGACCTCGCGCAGGACGATCCGCATCTCGAACTCGGCAAAGGCGGCGCCGAGGCAGCGGCGCACGCCGCCGCCGAAGGGGATCCAGGCGTAGGTGTCCGGCGACTCGTCGAGGAAGCGCTCGGGGCGGAAGGCGAAGGGCTCGGGGTAGACGTCGGCGCGGGTGTGGGCGAGCCAGATCGCCGGGGTCACGTCGGTGCCCGCCGGCAGGGTGAGTCCGTCGGCCTCGAGGTCCTTGGCGAGGCGGCGCCCGGCGAGCGGCACGACCGGCCGCAGGCGCAGCGACTCGCTGATCGTCGCCCGCAGGTAGTCGTCCTCCCCCGCCTCGAGCGAGTCGCGCAGCCGAGCCATCTCACGCGGATGGCGGAGCAGCAGGTCGAAGGTCCAGGCCAGCGCGGTGGCGGTCGTCTCATGGCCGGCGAGCAGCAGGGTCATCAACTGGTCGCGCAGGTCCTCGTCACTCATCCCCGAACCGTCCTCGAAGCGCGCCTGCATCAGCAGCGAGAGGATGTCGTCGCGCTCCTCCAGGTCGTCGCGCTTGCGGTGGTCGGAGATCTCGGCGTAGAGCAGCTCGTCGACCGCGCGGAGCTGGGTTTCGAATTTGGCCCACGGCCCGCGACCGCCGAAGCGGCGCGAGGCGAGGCCGATCAGCTGGGCGAAGGGAGACGCGGTCTCCTCGAGCACTTTGGTGAGCACGACGCGAAGCTGCTCCAGCCGCGGGCCCTCGGCAACGCCGAAGACGACACGCAGGATCACCTCCAGCGTGATCGCCTGCATGCGCGGGTGGATGGCGAACTCCTCGCCCAACGGCCAGCGATCGATCTCGGCATCGACCAGCTCGGTCACCACCGGCTCGTAGGAACGCATCCGCTCGCCATGGAAGGGCGGCAACATCACTTTGCGGTGGGCAAGGTGATCGGCCCCCTCGATCACCAGCACCGAGTGCGGGCCGACAACCGGCGTCAGCACCACCTCACGGCCGGGCGGCAATCCATGCGCCCGCTCCGTATAGAGAGCCTTGATCGCGACCGGATCGGAAATCATCACCATCGGTCGCTCGAAGCTGACGAACCTGACGCTGAAGCTGTCCCCATACCGCTCCCGGCACTCCTGCATGAACGGCAACGGCCTGAAGCTCCACCTAAGCGTCTGCACCAGGGGCGAGCTCTTGGGTTCCGGGGGAAGCATCAGGCGAAGGATCGCAGACGCCCGAGCAGGAGGGGTCGGGGGTGTCCCTCCAGCGCAGCGGCGTTAGTTTTTCGCCCCAACCCCAATCTCGGACGGCCACAAGGCGCGAGGCGAAAAACCCAGCAAGCAGGAGGGACACCCCCGACCCCTCCCCTCCCCCTACCTCGCCAGCGAGCCCTGCCCCCTCCCCGCCTCCGGGCCAGCTAGCATCGGCCTCAATGCCAACCGTCAAGGATTTGAAGCTTCATTCGTCGGGCAAGGTCCGCGAGATCTACGAGTGGGAGGACGACCTCCTGATGGTCGCCTCCGACCGCATCTCGATCTACGACGTGGTGATGCCGACGCCGATCCCGGACAAGGGGAAGGTCCTCAACCGCATCTCCGAATTCTGGTTCGAGCTGACCGGCGACATCGTCCCCAACCACTTCCTCTCCGCCGACGTCCCCGAGGAGGCGATGGAACGGGGGATGCGGGTGCGGCGGCTGGAGATGTACCCGGTCGAGTGCGTCGTGCGCGGCTACCTCTCCGGCTCGGGCTGGAAGGAATACAAGGCGGGCGGCGCGGTCTGCGGGATCGAGCTGCCGGCCAACCTGCTCGAGTCCGACAAGCTGCCGGAGCCGATCTTCACCCCGGCGACCAAGGCCGAGATCGGCGACCACGACGAGAACGTCGACTTCGACCGGGCGGCGGAGATCGTCGGCGACCGGGCACTGATGGAAGAGCTGCGGCGGATCTCGATCGAGGTCTACCAGCGCGGCGCCGAGCACGCTGCCGAGCGGGGGATCGTCCTCGCCGACACCAAGTTCGAGTTCGGCAGCCACGCCGGCGCCGAGATCGTCCTCGCCGACGAGGTGCTGACGCCCGACTCCTCGCGCTTCTGGCCGGCCGACCGCTACGAGCCCGGCCGGACGCAGCCTTCCTTCGACAAGCAGTTCGTGCGCGACTGGGCCGATGCCGAGGGCTGGGACCACAGGCCGCCGGCGCCCGAGCTGCCGGCCGACGTGATCGAGCAGACGCGGGCCAAGTACGTCGAGGCCTACGAGCGGATCACGGAGCGCTCCTTCTAGTGGCAAAAGCTCGGGTGCTGATCCGGCCGAAAGAGGGAATCCTCGACCCGCAGGGCAAGGCGGTCGAGCGGGCCCTGCCGGCGCTCGGCTTCGAGGGGGTCGAGCACGTGCGGGTTGGGCGGATGGTCGAGTTGGAGACCGATCAGCCGGATGCGTTGCCGGCGCTCTGCGAGAAGCTGCTCGCCAACCCGTTGATCGAGGACTTCGAGATCGAACAGATTGATGCTTGACAAAGCCGCCCCTGGACGCGGGAACGAATCCCCCTCCATATCCACCTTATTCGTCATTCGTGGGAGCAGAGGAGGCGGCGTTTTGTGAAGTGGGGAGTTCTCCAGTTCCCCGGCTCCTGCGACGAGCGGGACGCCCTGCACGCCTGCGGGCTGGCGGGCGGCGAGGCTCGGCTGATCTGGCACGAAGAGCGTGACCTCGGCGGGATCGACGCGGTCGTCGTCCCCGGCGGCTTCTCCTACGGCGACTACCTGCGGGCGGGAGCGATCGCGCGCTTCTCGCCGGCGATGGAGGCGGTGGCCGAGTTCGCCGCGGCGGGCGGACCGGTGCTGGGCATCTGCAACGGCTTCCAGGTCCTCTGCGAAGCCGACCTCCTCCCTGGCGCCCTCCTCCTAAACGAGAACATGCGCTTCGTCTGCCGCCAGGTCGAGCTGCAAGTTGAACGATTGGATCCCCCAGAGGGGACACAATCCTTCATTTTGGCTGGGGAGAGGCTGTCGATTCCGGCCAAGCACGGGGAAGGGCGGTATTGGGGGTCCGCGGGGATGCTCGATGCGCTCGAGGCCAACGGGCAGGTGGCTTTTCGCTATGCGCCGGGGCAGAACCCGAACGGGTCGGCGCGCGACATCGCCGGCGTCCGCAACGAGGCCGGCAACGTGCTCGGCCTGATGCCCCACCCCGAGCACGCGGTCGACCCGATGACGGGTTCGACGGACGGGTTGAGGGTGTTCGAGGCTGTTGCAGCGGGGGCCCTCGCGTGACCCCCGCCGGCGCGGACGCGGGAGTGGACGGCAATCCATCTCTGACTCCATTGCCGTCCACGGGAGCAGGGCAGCTGGCGGCATATAGGGAGCTTGGCCTGACCGACTCCGAGTTCGACCTCATCGTCGAGAAGCTGGGGCGTGAGCCGAACGGGGTCGAGCTGGCGATGTTCAGCCTGCTCTGGTCCGAGCACTGCGCCTACAAGCACTCGCGCAAGCTGCTGCGGCGGCTGCCGACCGAGGGCGAGCGGGTGGTGATGGGGCCGGGCGAGAACGCCGGCGCGGTCGACGTCGGCGCGGGCTACGCGGTCGCCTTCAAGGTCGAGTCGCACAACCACCCGAGCGCGGTCGAACCCTTCCAGGGGGCGGCAACCGGGGTCGGCGGGATCCTCCGCGACGTCTTCGCGCTGGGCGCGCGGCCGATCGCGATCCTCGACTCGCTGCGCTTCGGCGAGCTCGACTCGCTGCGCTCGCGCCACCTGCTCGACGGCGCGGTGCGCGGCATCGGCCACTACGGCAACTCGATCGGCGTGCCCAACGTCGGCGGCGAGATCTACTTCGAGGCTCCCTACGAGCACAACTGCCTGGTCAACGCGATGTGCGTCGGCATCGCCCGCCAGGACGACATGGTGCGCGCGGCGGCGGCGGGGGTCGGCAACGCGGTCGTGCTGATGGGCGCCTCGACCGGGCGGGACGGGATCGGCGGCGCCTCGGTGCTGGCCTCGGCCGAGCTCGGCGACGGCGACGAGGCGAAGCGTCCGACGGTGCAGATCGGCGACCCGTTCGAGGAGTCGAAGGTGCTGGAGTGCTGCCTGGAGCTGCTCGAGAAGGGGCTGCTGGTCTCGCTGCAGGACCTCGGCGCCGCCGGGCTGACCTCGTCGGCGAGCGAGATGGCCTCGGCCGGCGGGGTCGGGATCGAGATCGACGTGGCGCGGGTGCCGCTGCGCGAGGCCGACATGGAGCCCTTCGAGATCATGGTCTCCGAGTCGCAGGAGCGGATGCTGGCGGTGGTCGAGCCGGCGCGGGTCGCCGAGGTGATCGCCGTCTGCGAGAAATGGCAGACGGGCTCGGCGCAGATCGGCGCGATCACCGACGACGGCTTGGTGCGGGTGCTGCGCGGAACCGAGGTCGTCGGCGAGATGCCGGTCGAGGCCCTGGTCGACGGCTGCCCGCTTTACGACCTGGAGCCGGCGGAGCCCGCCGGCTGGGCCTACGGCAACCGGGCGACGCTGGAGGCCGGCGCCTCCGCCGAAGAGACGCTGCTCGCCCTGCTCTCCTCGCCCAGCGTCGCCTCGAAGCGCTGGGCCTTCGAGCAGTACGACTCGATCGTCGGCTCGCGCACGGCGCGGCGGCCGGAGGGGGCCGACGCGGCCGTGCTGGCGATCCCCGAGGCGGATCGTGGGATCGCGATCTCGATCGACGGCAACGGGCGGCGGGTCGCCTGCGATCCCCACGCCGGCACGGTCGAGGCGGTGCTCGAGTGCGCCCAGAACCTCGCCTGCGCCGGCGCCGAGCCGCTCGGCCTGACCAACTGCCTCAACTTCGGCAACCCGGAGAAGCCGATGGCCGCCTGGCAGCTCGACCGCTCCGTCCAGGGGCTGGCGGATGCCTGCGAGGAGCTCGGCGTGCCCGTGGTCGGCGGCAACGTCTCGCTCTACAACGAGGGGCCGGAGGGGCCGATCTACCCGACGCCGGTGGTCGGCATGGTCGGCGAGCTGCCCGATCCGACCGTGACCGTGCCGAGCAGCTTCGCCAAGGAGGGTGACGCGATCGCCCTGCTCGGCCCCTTCGAACCCTCGCTTGCCGGCTCCGAGCTGGCCAAGCAACGCGGCGAGCTCGACAGCGGCCTCCCCCAGCCGGACGTCGCCGCCGTCACCGCCGCCTGCGCGGCGGTTCGCGAGGCGGTGCGCGGCGGCAGGCTCTCCTCCGCCCACGACGTCAGCGACGGCGGCCTCGCCTGTGCGCTGGCCGAGGCCGCGATCGGCTCCGGCCTCGGCTGCCGAGTGGATCTCCAGCACCTCCGCGAGCGCGGCTGTTCGCCTGAGGAGGCCCTTTTCGGCGAGGGACCCGGCGGCTTCCTCGTCAGCGGCGAGCGTGCCGGGCTCGAGGCGCTCGCCGCTGACCGGGTCAGCGTCATCCACCTCGGCACGGTCACCGGCGAGGCAATCGAGATCGCCGCGGGCGACCGCAGCGTCGCCATGCCGCTCACCGAGGCCGAGCGTGCCTGGCGCTCGCTCGGCGAGCGCCTCGACCGGCTCGCGTAGACCTGGCGCGGCTCAGTGCTCGCAGCCGCGGATGCGGTCGGAGCCGGCGCTGCCGAAGCAGAGGTCGGAGCCGGCACCACCGCGCACGCGGTCGTCGCCGTGGTTGCCGAAGAGGACGTCGCCACCCGGGTTGCCGGCGACCAGGTCGCCGCCACGCCCGCCGTTGAGGCGGTCGGAGCCGATGCCACCGAAGACCCGATCGGACGCCGACCCGGCGCCGGCACGGTCGTCGCCGGCCCCGGTGCAGATCAGATCGCGGCCGTCGAGGCCGAAGACCGCGTCGTCGCCCTCCAGCCCGGCGATCACGTCGGGGCCGGCGGTGCCGACGAGGCGGTCCGACCTGGGCGTGCCGGTGAGGGTGGCCTGAATGCCGCGGCAACTCGATACGTCGGTGACACCGTCACGCGGCGTGGGCTCCGCCGCGGGCGCGTAGAGCAACGCCGCCAGCAACCCGCCGAGGGCCAGGAGAGCTATGGGCGTCTGCCATCGAGCGCTCAACCGCATCTCGCTCCCGATACCCACACCACACCGTTTAAACACGCCCGATCCAGGCATTTCCATTTTTTGCCACCCTTGAGCCTCGCCAACGCGAGGTGCGGCGATGGAGGAGGGAGAGTGACACTCCGGGCCACGACCGTGGTGCTACTGCTACCGGCGAGCGGGATCAAGCGTCGCGAGCGGGCTCAGCTATGGGCAGATACGCCGAAGCTGCATCTCTTCGATCCGACCCACGGGGAGAGCCTGACTCGGCGCCGGCAGGAGCCGGCCGCAGCGTCAGGGTGACGGCACCGGAGAGCAGGGCGGCGATCACGGCGAAGAGGTAGGCGGAGTCGGAGACCGAGAGAGCGTCGGCGAGGTTGGCGGGGTCGCCGACGATGGCGACGAGGATCGCGGTGCCGAGCACGGCGCCGATCTGGCGGAAGGCGGCGTTGACCGCGCTGGCGGTGGCGAAGCGGTCGACGGCGACGTCGCGCACGGCGGCCGAGCCGAGGGTCGGGAAGGCGAGGCCGATGCCGATGCCGGTCAGCGTCGCGCCCGGCAGCCAGAGGCCGAGCCAGTCGGGCTCGGCCCCCGCCGAGCGCAGGACCATCACGCCGGCGGCGAAGAGCAGCGTGCCGGGGACGACGACAGCGCGCTGGCCGAAGCGGTCGGCGAGCTTGCCCGCGGGGCCGGAGACGATCGTCGTCCAGGCCGGCCCCGGCAGGGTCGCTAGGCCGGCCTGGAGCACGGTGTAGCCCCAGATCGAGGTGAGGAAGACGACGTTGCCGAGGACGATCGAGAAGAAGGCGGCGGAGAAGAGCAGCGTGCCGAGGTTGCCGATGCGGAAGGAGCGGTGGGCGAAGAGCTCGGGTTCGACGATCGGCCGCGGGTGACTGCGGCTGCGGGCGGCCATCGCGCCAAGCAGGACGGCGCCGGCGGCGAAACAGGCGAGGGTGGGCGCGGCGGCCCA
>DASSXC010000268.1:0-12367 GCA_035704205.1 Solirubrobacterales bacterium
TCCCGAGGCACGCTCGAATTCAGCGGTTTCCTCGCGGTGATCCTGGATGTCGGGTGGTTCCGGCCTCTCCATCACATTCAAGTTCGGGAGCGCCCCAGGAACTCCTCAGTCGCTATAGTCGGCGGCCGCCCGGAGCCTGCATTGCGTCCTCCGGGCACTCGACATGGCCAACATAGCCTCACAGAAGAAGCGGATCCTACGCAGCGAGCGGGAGCGAACCGAGAACCGGCTGCTGACCAGCACCGTGAAGACCTATTTCCGGCGCCTCGAGAGCGCAATCGAGGGTGGCGACACGGCCGCGATCGAGGCCGAGCACCGCGCCCTGGTCTCGCGCATCGACAAGGCCGCCCAAAAAGGCGCCCTGCATCGAAACACGGCTGCGCGCAAGAAGGCACGGGCTGCCCGGCTTGCCGCCGGCGGCGCCGCGAAGTAGCTAGGCCGGCACGCCGGCCGCTGCCCGCAAGGCGAGCGTCAAGGCCAGTTCGTCGCCGTAATCCGCCCCACCGCGACACCAGACCTCGAGGTCGGCGAGGGCGATCGTCGCCTGCCGCAAATCCTCCACCTCCACCCCCTGCAACCGGCGGACGAGCTGCTTGGCCGCATAGGGATGCATGCCGAGGCCGGATTCGACCTGCTTCGCCGGGATTCCCTCTGCAAGCATCGCCGCGGCGGTGCAGGCTTTGCGCAGGCGCGAGGCGAGGCCGTAGATCAAGCCGGTGACGTTCTCGCCCTGGCCGATCAATTGCTCGGAGATCCGCAGCGCGCTTGCGGCATCGCGCTCGAGCAGAGCATCGGAGAGCGCCCACACCGCCGCTTCAGACGTGTCGGTGACCATCGCGTCAAGATCGGCCGCCGACACCTTTCCCCCTTGGCCGGCCCAGAGCGCCAACCGCTCGAGCTCGTTCTGGAGGCGCTGCGGGTTGGCGCCCATCCGCTCGACCAGCATGCGGGCGGCGGGCCCCTCGAGGTCGAAGCCGAGCCGCTTCGCCTCCCCGATCAGGGCCCTCGGCATGTCGCGGGCCTTTGGCGCCTCGAACTCGTGGATCTCCCCCCCGGCGGCCTTGACCGCCCGGGTCAGCATGGCCGGCGCCTTTGCCCTGGCGATCAGGACGACGCTCAGATCGGGTGGAAGCTCGCCAAGCGCATCGGCCACGGCATCGAGCTGTGGATCGCGCCAGCGCTCGACCCCGTCGGCCAGCAGGTAGCGACGCGACTCGGTCAGGGACATCGCCGGGATCGCCGCCAGCAGGGCCTCGTGATCGGGCGCACCGCGACCCTCACCGGCTTCGAAGATCTCCAGCGAAGCCGCCCCCCCGTCGCGCTCCGCCCGGGCTCGCAGGCGCGACCGGGTCGCGTCGATCTTTGCTCCGTCGGTGCCCGCGATCAGGTAGAGCGAGCGCATCTCAGCCGCCATGAGAGGCGAGTCTAGAAGCAGCGACGGGCGCGAGGACTACGTCCTAGTCGCCGTAGTGGTGACCGTGCCAACCGCCGTGGCCGTGATCGTCCCAGTCGTGCGAGTCGTCGTCCCAATCGTCGTCATCGTCATCCCAGTCGTCGTCATGTCCGTAGCCGTGGCCTTTGCCGTGGCCCCAGGAGGGGGTATCGGAATCTGAATCTGAATCGCCGACCGGCGCTTCGGCGGTCGTCGGACCAGGGGGGGTGGTTTCGGCTGGGGGCTGAGACACCGGTGCCGCCGCGGGCTCGGCGGTGGGTGGCGCGGGCGCCGCCTGCGCCGCCTGTTGCGGCTGCTGGACGACGGGGGTCGGCTCGGCTTTCGGCGACCCGTGCGGAGCATCGCCGTCCGGCTCGGCGGGGGAGGACGGCGCGACGACGAGTTCGGTGGAAGCGGTGGGAGCGGGGTTGCCGACCACTCCGGAGCCCTGACGCTCATCACCCGACCTGTTGCCTCCAGCGGGGGACGGTACGCGATCGGCGGGGATCGCCTGCCCGGCATCGACCGATCGCATCTCGGCGGCAACCGTGGCCCTGCCGACCGCGTGGTGCTGGGGCGAGATCACCGGGATGGAACTGCCGGCTACCAACGGCCAACCCTGATTCATCGCGAGGGCGACGATCGACAGGCCGACGGCGGCGGTCACGCCAAGCAGGGCCAGGGAGATCGCGCGCGCCCGCTCCAACAGACCCTCGCCGAGGATGCTCGGCCTGCAGACCGTTCGCAGCCACTCCTGTCCGCGTTTGTAAGGCACCGATACGTCTATCGGCCCCAGACCCTCTCGATCGCGAGGGCGAGGCGAAGTAACCCCAATATCGATTCGTCGATTCGTTGAGTCCGTGGCTGGCTCAGGCGGCTCCCGCGGGTCGGCGTCAACCCTCTCGCCGAACTTGGATCGAGCCGTGGCCGACCTCGAGCACGAGGGTTCCCGCGGTGTCGGTGCGCAGGGTGGGGATGCCGTGCGCGGCCAGCGTCGCCAGGGTGGCCGGAGTCGGGTGGCCAAACGGGTTTCCCGCGCCGACTGAGATCACCGCCAAGCTGGGGCGGGTTCGGTCGAGCAGCGCGCCAAGGCCGGCGTCGTCGCTGCCGTGATGGGCGACCTTGAGCACGTCGATCGGGCCCGGTTCCAGCGGCGTCGCCTCCGCCTCGGCATCGGCCGCAAGGAGCATCGAAAAGCTGCGCCAGCGGGCGAGCATGACAACCGCCAAGCGGTTTGGGTCTTCCTCCGCGGGTGGCCCCGCCAGCAGCTCGGCCGGAGGCCAGAGCACGGTGAGGCGCAACCGACCCGAACGGATCACGGCACCGCCCGCGAGGCGGCGCGGGGGGATCCTCGCCGCGAGCGCGGCCGTGAATGTCGAGCGACGCAGCACCCCGTAGAGCACTCGACCGATCGGCATTGCGCCAAACAGCTCACGGACGCCACCGGCGTGGTCGGACTGATCATGCGTGACGACCACGGCGCCGAGGCGCTTGACCCCGGCGTCGCGCAGCTTCGTCGCCAAGCCGTCACCGGGAGGCCCGCCGTCGACCAGCACGGCCGGCCCGCCACGCGGCTGCAGCAGGATCGCGTCGCCCTGGCCGACGTCGAGAACCGAGACGCGCAGGCCGACGATCGGCCTGCTCGCCCCTCCCCCGCCCGGAGCGAGAAGCGCCAGGGCGAGAGCGAGAGCCACCCCGGCAACCAGCCCGACCCGCAAGCGCCGGCGGGCCGCAAAGAGGAGCCGGGGTCCTCCTTGCGGCCCACCGGCCGGCTTGGGGTGGCGAGCGTGCCCAAGCTGACGGGTTCGACCGAGGCGCAGGGCGAGAATCGAACCGGCGACGAGCGCCAGGTAGGAGGCGAGCAGCCCCACGATCGTCAGCTGCACGTGCAGGTAGGCCCAGCCGGGCCGGCCGCACCATGCGGCTATCTGGGCGATGTAGGCCAGCAGCAGGGCATTGACCGAGTTGAGCGGCTCGACCGGCAGGCCCGGCACCTGGCCGGCGGCGGTGACCAGCATGCCCAACCACATCGCCGGCGCCACCGCTGGCAGCGCCAGCAGGTTGGCGAACAGGGTCGTCGTGGAGACGCCTTCGAAGTGGAAGGCGATCAGCGGCGCGGTCGCCAGCGTCGCGGCGATGGTCATCGCCGCGCCATCGACGAAGGGACGGCGCCAGCCGTGGTCGCCGAACCCCTCCCCGATCGCCTTTCGCAAGGGCGTCGCGAACAGGAGAATGCCGAGCACGGCGGCAAAGCTGAGCTGCCAGCCGACGTCGGCAGCGATCCTCGGCTCGATCGCGAGGAGGGCACCCGCGGCGATTGCGAGTGCGTGCAGGCGGGGCGTCCGGCGACCGGCAAGCGTGGCGAGGATGCTCAGGCCGCCCATGATCCCGGCGCGCAGGATCGACGGGCCGGCCCCGGCCAGCGGCACGTAGACGACGATCAGGCCGAGAATCCAGAAGAGGCGTGAGCGAAGCGGCATGCCGAATGCCGCCAGGAGCGGCATCGCGAGCAAACCGAGCAGCGCGACGTTCTGCCCCGACACCGCGAGAAGATGGCTCAGACCCGAGCGACGGAAGTCTTCCTTCGTCCCCGGGTCGACCCCGTCATCCTCGCCGAGGACGAAGCCTCGCCCCAGAGCTGCCTCCCGCCGCGGCATCCCCTCGCCGAGCGCCACCTCGGCGCGAGCGCGGATCTCGGCGCTGTGCGCGAGGGCCAAGATGACCGCGGCCGCGACGAACGCGATCGGCAGTCGCCCGCGAACACCCATGCTCAGGTCAACTAGGGCTGCAGGCGGGCGCGCAGCGATTCCATCGTCGCCGGGCCGATGCCGCTCACCTGGTCGAGCTGATCGACAGAAGCAAGCCCCCCGCGCTGATCGCGGTACTCGAGGATCTTGGTCGCGGTGACGGGCCCGATGCCGTCGATCGCTTCGAGCTGCTCCAGGGAGGCGCTGCCGAGGCTGATCGGCCCTTCCTCAGAGGCGATCGGGCCGGTGGAGGTACCGGCCGGCCCCCTCTCCGGCACGACGACCTGCTGGCCGTCGGCGAGGCGCGCGGCGCGGTTGATCCCTTCGAGCATCGCGCCCGCGGCCGCTCCCCCGGCGCGACCGATCGCGTCAACGACCCGCGCTCCCGCCGGCATCCGGTAAACCCCGGGCCGCCGCACCGCCCCGGCGACGTCGACGACCACGTCACCACCGCTCGTGCTGACGCTGAAGCCTGCGGATCCGCTCGGCGTGGAAACCGCCGCGGCAGCCTCCCCGTCGCCGCTCTCGGATCTGATCGCCCGCGCGCCGACGAGCAATAGCGCAACGGCAACGGCTGCGTAGACGACGATTTGAGAGCGGGATAGATCGGACATGTCCCGAGCGTCCCGAACCCCAGCGCACGTGTGGTGCGCAGAAACAAAAAATTGACCCTCAACTGAGTCGCGAGAAGCAAGCGACCCCGAGATGCGCCGCTTATCGCGGCTCAGTCGTCGTCGTAGCCGGAGACCTCGGCGAGCTGATCCGAGTACAGCTCGGTCGCGGCAACCGGAGGCGACTGAACGGAAACACAGGCGAGAACCTCGTCGCCGTTGTTGGCCACCGAGTGGTCGGTCGCGGGCGGGACGAGGATCAGGTCCCCCTCCCCCACGTCCTGGGTGTCGCCGGCGACCGACATCGTGCCGGCGCCGCGCACGACGACGTAGACCTGCTCTCCGCCCTCGTCAGAGCGCAGGGTTTGCTCGGTGCCGCCGGGGATCTCGAGCCAGGTCACCGACATATTGCGGGCGCCGAGCTGCCCGGCGTCCATGAGGGCGTGATAGCGGAGCCGGTGCCACTCCTCCGCGGGAGATTCTGAAAGGCGCCTGACCAGCATTGCGGCCGCTTTGTACCAGATAACGGGCCCTAAACCACCCGGCCTCGGCGAACCGCGCGATTTATCGGCTAGACCCTATGGCCCGCCCACCTGAGCGCCGGCACGATCCGGGCTCGGCGTAAAGGTCGGCACCCGCGCATGAGATGCGCGGGTTTGTCGCCGAGGAACGGCCTCGGCGAGGACCGCAATCATGGGGGTGCCGACATGGCGCAGGTTAGGACGTGGGTGGGCCTGGATGTTCACGCGGCGAAGGTTGTCGCCGCGATCGCCGACTCGCAGTCGGGAGAGCTGGCGGTGCGACGCGATGGGCGGCGCGACCGAGCAGGTAGCCGAGTTCTGCGCCGGGCTGCCGGCGCCGGTACGGGTCGCCTATGAGGCGGGACCGACCGGCTTCGGGCTGGCCCGGGCGCTGGCGGCGAGGGGCATCGAGTGCACGGTGGCCGCCCCGGGCAAGATCGAGCGCCCGGCCCAGGACCGGGTCAAGACCGATCGCCGCGACGCCGAGCGGCTGGTCCGTCTGCTGATGATCGGCGGCCTTCACCCGGTGCGGGTGCCAACCCCGGCCGAGGAGGCAATGCGCGATCTGGTCCGCGCCCGCGAGGACGTCCGCGGCGACCTGATGCGCGCCCGCCACCGCGTCGCCAAGCTCCTGCTGCGCCACGACCTGCGCTTCGAGGGCAACAACTGGACCCAGCGCCACCTCGACTGGCTGGGGAGGGTGGAGCTCCCGGAGCCAGTGGCCCAGTCCGTTCTGCTCGACGGGATCGGATCGATCGACGCCCTGCTGGTGCGGCGCGAGAGCCTCGAGGCCCAGATGACCACGCTGGTTGAGGACTCCCCCTGGGAGCGGCAGGTCGCCCACCTGCGCTGCCTACGCGGCATCGACACTCTCTCGGCCCTCGGCCTCTGCGCGGAGGTCGGCGACTTCGAGCGCTTCGCCCGCCCCGCGCAGCTGATGAGCTACCTCGGCCTGGTGCCCTCCGAGAACAGCAGTGGCGAGAAGCGCAGGCAGGGAGCGATCACCAAGTCGGGCTCCCGCCACGCCCGCCGCCTCCTGGTCGAGGGGGCCTGGCACTACCGGCGGGCGCCGCGCAAAGGCCGTGAGTTGCGTCGACGTCAGGAGGGGCAGCCCCAGGCGGTCTGCGCGATCTCATGGAAAGCCCAGCAGCGGCTGCACCGCAGCTGGGTCCGGCTCGATGCCGAGCGGGGCAAGCGTCGTACCCTCTGCGCCGTCGCCGTCGCCCGTGAGCTGAGCGGCTTCTGCTGGGCGGTAGCGACAGCCGACTGAGACCACCGAGCATCGCTTGGTCCAGAAGGCGGCGGGCTCGGCCCTTCGCGCCAGCGCATCCGCGATTCAGCTATGAGCAGCCGCTTCGGCGGTCACGCTCGATCCTAGACAGCGGGCGCTGAGACGAAACCCGGTCCTGCGGTAGCCAACCCGCGCATATCAGCCTGACCGCGCGTCGCGCACCAGGCCGACCGCCGCCTTCTGGACCAAGAAAAAGGCCCGCGTCAGCGGGCCTTTGGTGGTTGGGGACTTGACAAACGGACGGCCATATCAGCTGTGACGCTGGGTCAGGCGCAGCCGGAGACCCCAGAGAGAGACGGCGGCCCAGACGGACTCGAGCAGGAGAAACCCCCACTGGCGTTCGCGCCAGGCGAGGACGGCGAGGATCAACGAGCCGACGAAGTTGAGGACGAGATAGGCCCGCGAATGGGGGTCCATGGCGCCGAACTGCGCAGCCGCAAAGGCGACGAGGATCAGCAGGGCGCCGACGATCTGCACGAGTTGGTCCACCGGACCCGAGCGTACTGTGCCGCAGTGCGATCAGAACAGCGGTGAGACCGCCTCGAGGATGTGAGGCCAGACGTAGACCTCGATCGTCGCGGCGACGACCAAGGTCGGGATCGCCAGGGCGACGGTGAGGAAGGTGGCGGCGAGCAGCTGGTTCCACTCGCCGCGGCGGCTGGCGATCAGCCAGGCGGCCAGCGGCAGGAAGAGAGCCGTCAGCTCGGGGATTGCGTGTGGCAGCACGCTGAGGATGAGGACGAAGTGCGAGATTTCGAGCTGATAGGCGATGGTCGCGCCCTGGAAGCCCAGGTAGAGGGCCTGGGTGAAGAGCGAGAAGAGGGTCACCGCGGCGACGAAGAGGATCGCGAACTGGCCGGCCTTGACGTGGATCCAGCGCGAGAAGCCGGTGCGCTGGGCGGCGGCGATCGGCATCGAGGCGCCGGCGATGAAACCGGCGACGCAGGCGGTGGCGTGCAGAGCGAGCACCAACGAGTTGCGCCAGAGGATCGGCAGCAGGTCGTCGGGGTTGGGCGATTCGGTCAGGCCCGGCATGTGGATCGGGGTGATGTCCGGGGTGAGCAGCCCGGCGACGATCCACACCGCTCCGAGCAGGGCCAACGCGATCGCCGTGCTGAGCGCGATCCAGCCGCGCAGGACCCCCCAGGGGTGACCGTTCCACGCCGCCAGCGCCTCCCTGGTGTCCTGCATGCCATGCGAGAACACGTGCTCGTTCGCGGTGCTCATCGGCTCACTCATCGGCAGCGTGGGCGCAGTTCCTGAGTAGGGTGAGAGGCCGTGGAGGCGACCGGTCCGGGGGAAGTGAGAAGCGCCGCGTGGTTCCAGCGCCACCGCCGGTGGCTGATCGGCGCCGCCGTCGTGCTCGTCGGCCTGGCGCTCGGCGTCGCGATCAGCTGGCACTTCTCCGACCGGGTGCTGGTCCCCGATCACTCGAGCCCGGCGCCGCTGGTGGAGGTGGAGGGAATGCCGCCGGACCGGATCGTTCTCGAGCGCGGGGAAGACAGCGAGCGACCGGGCGTCTACGGGCTCGAATGGCCGGGTGGACACGCGGTCGTCGGAGCCGTCGTCGGCGGCGACGACGAGACCGTCACGCGACGCCTCAGCGCCGTGCACGGGTATCTCGTGCCTGAAATGGAGGTCGGGATCGAATCGAACGTCTTCGTGGGCGACCCCGGGCAGGCGTTCGGGATCCCCTTCGCCGACGTGGCGGTCCCGGACGAGCTGGGCCCGATGCCTGCCTGGTCGATCCCCGGCCGCGGCGACACCTGGGCGATCGTCGTGCACGGGATAAACGGCACGCCGCAGGTGGGGCTGCGGCTGGTGCCGACCCTGCACCGCGCCAAGCTGCCGACGCTGCTGATCACCTATCGCGAGGACCAGGGGGCGCCGCCGAGCCCCGACGGCTTCCACCACATGGGCCTGACCGAGTGGCGCGACCTTCAGGCGGCGGCCCGCTACGCGCTGGCCCACGGCGCGAGGCGCCTGATCCTCTACGGCTGCTCGATGGGCGGGGCGATCGTCGCCCAGTTCATGCAGCGCTCACCGCTGGCGTCGCGCGTAGGCGGCCTGATCCTCGACGCGCCCGTGCTCGACTGGCGCAAGACGCTCGAGTTCAACACGACGGAGATGGGGCTTCCCTCGATCGCCGCGCTGCCGCTCGAGTGGGCGATCGGCGCCCGGATCGACGCCGACTGGGACAGCCTCGACGCACTGCGGCACAGCGACGACTTCCAGCTGCCGATCCTGCTCTTCCACGGCGACGACGACAGGGTCGTGCCGATCGCGACCAGCGAGGACTTCGCCGCAGATCTACCCCACTGGGTCGACTTTCACATCGCGCCGCAGGCCGGTCACGTCGAGGCCTGGAACGTCGACCCCAAGCTCTACGAACGCCGGGTGGGCGCGTTCCTGGCCCGCCTGCAAACCAAGAGCTAAACAGTGGAGCTGAGGGGGCTCGAACCCCTGACCTTCGCGCTGCCAGCGCGACGCTCTTCCAGCTGAGCTACAGCCCCGCAGAGACCCGAGTTTAAACGTTCCAGGCCGGTGGCCGGTCGTCTAAGCGGCGCGCTGCTCTTGGTCCTGGTCGTCGTCCACGTCGAGGACCAGGCGCTCGTCGGCGGTGCGACGGATGTTGAAGTCGAAGGGGGCGTTCTCTTCCAGCTCGCGCAACAGCTCGACCGGCTCGTCGAACTGCATCGAGACGGTCGCGCGTCCCTCCGAGAAGCGCTCGACCGAGATCTCCGAGGCGCCGAGGCGGCCCACCGCGTTTTCGAAGCCGACGAGCTGTGAGAAGTCGCCGAGCGGACCGATCTCGAGCTTGATCAAGCCCTCGAAGAGCTCGCCGAAGGCAGCCTCGGTGCTGGCGTTTGCAGCACCGGCGGCAGGGCCCTCGTGGATCTCGGCCAGCTCCTGCGTGCGGCGGCTGACCTCGACCGCCTCGCGCAGCGCCTTCATCCGGATTCGCGTCGCCTGGCCGCGGGCTTGGGACTGGATCTCCTCCAACCGCTCCGAGACCGCGTGCAGGGAGACGATGCTGCGCTCATGGCGCTCGTTGGCCTCGCGCAGGCGCTCGCTCAGGCTGCGGATCTCCCGCTCTCGCTCGATCACCATCCCCGACAGCGAGGCGGCCTCGCCTTCGGCCGAGGACGCGTGTCGCTCAACGGCCTCGATCGCCGCGTCGCGCGCCGCCAGCGCGGCGTCCACTTCGTCGCGGCGGTAGCCGAAAAGGACCCGCTTGAAGCTACCCATGCGCGGCACCGTAGAGGTGCCCTCGGACGCCATCCGGCGTCAATCCCGGCTCGAGCCGCGGGGCCTCCCGCCAGAGGTCCTCGAGCTGATAGCGCTCCCTTTCCTCGGCGGTGAAGACGTGCAGCACGGCGTCGAGGTAGTCGAGGACGATCCAACCGGCCGATCCCTCCCCATCGACCCCGCCGGGCAGCAACCCATGCTCCTGCTTGAGGCGCAATTTCACCTCGTCGACGATCGCCCGCGCCTGGCGTTCGTTGCGCGCCGTGCAGATCGCCAGGAAATCGGTGTAGGCGGCCAGCTCGCGCATGTCGAGGACGACGATCTCGGTCGCGCCTTTCGAGTCTGCCAACTCAGCCAGTCGCAGCGCAAGTGTCTCGGAACCCAGGCCGCTCACGAGTAGATCCCCTTCTCCTCGACGAACCGTGCCACGGCCTCGGGCACCAGGTAGCGCAGCGGCCGGCCGGCGGCTGCGCGCTCGCGCACCGCCGACGAGGAGACGCCGAACTGCGGCATCTCGAGCATCGTCGCCCGCCCCTCCGCGCCGACACCGCGCATCACCGCGCCGACGTCGGCATCGGAGATGCCGGAGCGCCGCGCCACCGCCAGCCGCGCCAGCTCGACGACCCGTCGTGGCTCACGCCAGCTCTCGAATCCGACGGCGGCATCCGCCCCCATCACGAACACCAGATCCGGGTCTCCTTTTTCGTCGGCAAGCAGCTGCAAGGTCTCAAACGTGTAGGACGGCCCCTCGCGCCCGACCTCCAGGGTCGAAACGGTGAAACGGGGGTCGTCGGCCGCGGCGAGCCGGGTCATCGCCAAACGCAGCTCGCGGCCCGGGTCGTCGTGTATCCGCTTGTGCGGTGCCTCTCCGGTTGGCACGAGCACGACCTCGTCGAGGTCGAGCTGCCAGAGCGCCTCCTGGGCCAGCGCCAGATGCCCCAGGTGGGGTGGATTGAACGCCGAGCCGAGGACGCCGACGGCAGGGCGGCCGCTCTCCGCGCCGGGAACGCTAGAGCCCATTCGGGAACTCCGCGGGTGCAGGCGTGCGCGGGGGGTTTCCGGATGGGCTCTTAATCACGCACCTGGCCGTCGCCGTGGACGACGTACTTGTAGGTGGTCAGCTCGCGCAGGCCGATCGGACCGCGGGCGTGCAGCTTCTGGGTCGAGTTGCCGATCTCCGCCCCCATCCCGAACTCGAAGCCGTCGGTGAAGCGGGTCGAGGCGTTGGTGTAGACGACCGCGGCATCGACACCTGCGGTGAAGCGATCC
This sequence comes from Solirubrobacterales bacterium, assembly GCA_035704205.1. GTDB lineage: Bacteria > Actinomycetota > Thermoleophilia > Solirubrobacterales > 70-9 > VRUE01. Next base: position 11,121 of record DASSXC010000268.1, read on the forward strand.
GAGGCCTCCTCGGAACGAGTCACGATCGCCTCCGAGTGGCGGGTGCCGTAGCGGTTGACGTGGTCGATCGCATCGTCGAGCGAGTCGACAACGGCGACCGCCAACTTCAGGTCGAGGTACTCGCCGGCCCAATCGCTCTCGTCGGCGGTGCCGATCTCGACGCCGCCGGCGCTCGCTCGGGCGCGCTCGTCACCGATCAGCTCGACCCCGGTGTCGCGCAGCTCAGCCAGCGCCGCCGGTAGAAATCGCTCGGCGACAGCCGCATCCACCAGCAGCGTCTCCGCCGCGTTGCAGACGCCGGGCCGCTGCGTCTTCGCGTTGACGACGATCCGCCGCGCCATCCCGAGGTCCGCATCGGCGTGCACGTAGACGTGGCAGTTGCCGGCGGCGGCGTAGATGACGGGCACGGTCGCAACGTCCTTGAGCGCCTTCTTCAAGCCTTCGCCACCGCGCGGGATCAGCAGGTCGACGGTCTCCTCCTGCGTAGCCAGCTCCGCCAGGTCCTCGTGGCCACCGCCAGTCAGCAGCACCGCCGCGTCCTGCGGCAGCCCCGCCTCCCCAAGCGCCTCGCGCACGAGCGCGGCCAACGCCCCGTTGGTCCGTTCGGCGTAGTGCGACCCGCGCAGCACGATCGCGTTACCGCTCTTGATCGTCAGCGCCGCGCAATCGATCGTCACGTTGGGCCGCGCCTCGTAGACAACGGCAACCACTCCAAGCGGCACCCGAACCTTCCTCAGGTCAAGTCCACCGTCCAGTTCTTTCCGTTCAAGCTCCTCGCCAACTGGATCGGCGAGCGCAGCCACAGCCCGAACCCCATCGGCCATAGCCGCAACCCGCTCCGCGCTCAGCGCCAACCGATCCCGCAATGCCGGGGTCAATCCCGCAGCCCGCTCGTCGGCCAGATCAGCCGCGTTAGCCTCGAGCACATCGGCTGTGCGCTCGCCAAGCGACCGGGCGATCCCCTCAAGCGCAGCATCTTTCGCCTCGGTCGACGCACTTCCCAGCTCACGTGCAGCCCGCCGCGCGGCTTCACAGCTCTCCGCAACGGTTTTCGTCGCAATTGCCATCAGCGCCTAAGGGTAACTGGCGGGCACGGGGTGCCCCTCCGGCGCAGCGGCGTCCTGTTTTTCGCACAGACCAGTCGGCGAGAGAGACCGGCTTAGAGGCGAAAAACCCAGCAAGCGGGAGGGGCACCCCCACCCTGCCCCCAAACGCAGTCGCAGCCCTAAGCCAAGCGCGGCGACCCC
>DASSXC010000269.1:0-6736 GCA_035704205.1 Solirubrobacterales bacterium
GTCGATCACCGCTTTTTCGAAGTCGGAGAGGAAGACGTCGCGCAGGACGCGCACCGGCAGGTCAGCCTCCTGGAAGATGAGGCCGGGCGCCTTGGTTTTCTCGCTGCGCCGCTCGAGCACGTCGTAGAGCTTGTGCAGGTAGCCGACCTCCCTGACGAAGTCGGACTTTTTCGCGCCGTGGGCAGCGGTGCGGACGATCAGCCCGCCCGGCCCCTTGTAGGTGCGATCGACCATGCGGCGCAACCGGTCGCGCTCGGATTCGGAGAGCCGCCGGCTGACGCCGACCCCGCCGCCCTGCGGGGCGTAGACGAGGTAGCGGCCGGCGATCGAGATGTTCATCGAGAGGCGGGCGCCCTTCGACTTGAGCGGGTCCTTGACCACCTGGACCAGGATCTCCTGGCCCGATTTGATCAGCTCGGTGATCTTGCGGCCGCTGCCGCGGCCCCGCTTCGGCGCCTGTTCGCCGTTGGGCAGAACGATCTCGTCGACGTGCAGGAAGCCGTTGCGCTCGAGGCCGATGTCGACGAAGGCGGCCTCCATGCCGGCGAGGACATTGTCGACCTTGCCCTTGTAGATGTTGCCGACGATCGATCGCCGGCCGCGGCGCTCTATGTAGAGCTCCGCCACGTTGCGTTTGCCGCCTTTGGTCTTCGACTCGAGGACGGCGACACGGGTCTCGCCACGATCGGCGGACACGAGGATGGTTTTTTTCATTGATTCAGCTCAGTTCAGATAGGTACGCATGGCCGGGTCCCCTTCAACGGGTCACCAGGCGAACCTGCCTTTCTGGCTGAGGCGCGCTTGCATGTGAATGCTCTGAAGCACTCCCACCGCGAGCAACGTCGCCAGCACGGAGGAACCTCCGTAGCTGAGCAGCGGCAGGGGGATCCCGGTGATCGGCATGATCCCCAGGTTCATCCCCACGTTTACGAAGACCTGAAAGAGCAGCATGGCGGCGATGCCGCCCGCTACCAGGGTCCCGTATGAGTTCTTCGAGAGCGTCACGATCCGCAGCGCCCGCCAGATCAGCAGGGCGTATAGGGATAGGACTAGTGCGGCCCCCATGAATCCATAGCGCTCACCGATCACCGCAAAGATGAAGTCGGTGTGCCGCTCGGGGACAAAGTCGAGCCGCGTTTGGGTGGCCCGGTCGCCACGGCCGGTTTTCTCCCCGGAGCCGATGGCGATCTTGGCCTGGTTCTGCTGGTAGCCGGCGTCGCTTGGGTCCCCGCTGGGATCGGCGAAGGAGGTCAGCCTTTGCTGCTGATACTCCTTCAGGATCGGCGTCCCGATTGCGGGAGCGACCACGAGGACCAGTGCAACGAGTGCGACGAGGGCCGCGCCGATCACCGCGAAGTGCGTCCAGGGGACGCCCCCCACGTACATCACGGCGAGGGTGATTGCCCCGTACACCAGAGAGGTGCCGAGGTCCGGCTGCAGGAAGACAAGCGCAGCCGGGGCGAAGCCGAGACAGAGGTAGCGCACAGTGCGCTGCCGTGCCGAGCCCCGCCGGGCGCCATCGATGACAAAGCCGGCAAGCGCCAGTACGAGCAGGAGCTTGCCCAGCTCCGATGGCTGGAAGCTGAAGAGGGGAAGGTCGAAGGCACGCCGCGAGCCGCGCGCGGCAAAGCCGAAGAAGAAGACCGCGGTGACGCTGGCGCAGAGGAAGGTGTAGATCCCGACCCGCAGCTCGCGGAAGCGCGAGTAGTCGATGCGGGCCAGCAGATACATGCCGGCCAGGCCGATGATCGCGTAGATCAGCTGGCGGTCGACGAAGTAGCCGGGGCTGCCGGGAACGTCGCCCTGGGTCGCCTGTCCGAGGGTGAAGACGCTGAAGGCCACCAGGCCGATCGCCGAGAGGCCGAGCGTGGCGTCCATGTAGGGAAGGCCGAGTCGCTCGGCGATCCCCGGGCGCAGGGCAAAGGGCTCCGGGCGGGCTCGCCGGGTGCGGGTCGCGTACATCAGCCGGGGCTCCCACCGTTGGGGCCGCTTTCGCCGGAGCTGTGCTTGCCGAAATAGGCTTCCAGGATCTGCAGCGCGGCCGGGGCCGCGGATTCGGCCCCAAAGCCGCCTTCCTCGAACGTCACCACCGTCACGATACGGGGATTGGGGTACGGAGCGACGACCGCGTACCAGGATTGGTCCGCGTGACCGACCCGCTGGGCGGTGCCGGTCTTGCCCGCGACGGGGACGGGAAAGCCGCCAAAGACAGCGTAGGAGGTCCCCCCCGGCGCCTGCGCGGCCTCGTGCAGGCCCTCCATGATCGTTTCCCTGTATTCGGGATCGATCTCGACCTGCCGCTGGGCGCGCGGATCGAATTCGCGCAGCACACGGCCCGCGGCGTCGTCGACCCGCAGGGCGACATGCGGGGTGACCACGGTGCCCCCGTTGGCCATCGTCGCGTAGGCGATCGCCATCTGCAGCGGGCTCGCCTGCAAGTCGCCCTGGCCGGTGGCCAGCTGGATGTTGTCGCCCGCCGACCAGGGGCGGTCGGTTTCGCCTTCCCTGTAGAGCTGGTTGCGCCAACTCTGACTCGGCAACAACCCTTCGGCGTCACCGGGCAGGTCGAGGCCCGGCGAGCGGCCGATGCCGAGCATGTGCGCCCAGCGCTGCAGATCGCCGGTGTCCCACATGTCCAGGCCGAGGGTGTAGAAGAAGACGTCGGAGGAGACCTGCAGCGCCGGGGCCAGCGTCAGGGAGCCGTAGGAAGCACCGCCAGCGTTCTGGAAGCTCTGCCCGCCGACGGTCAACGACCCGCCGTCGTAGATCGGCGTCCCGGGCGTGATCACGCCGCTTTCGAGGGCCGCGATGGCGGTGATCAGCTTGAAGGTGGAGCCGGTCGGATAGAGCCCGGCGATCGCCCGGTTCGTCAGCGGCGCCAGAACCGGATCACGGTAGAGGGCATCGACCTGAGCCTGGGTCATCGGCCGGGTGAAGACCGAGGGGTCGAAGGTCGGGAACGAGCCGAGGCCGAGGATTTCGCCGGTGTTTACGTCCATCGTGACGAAGCCGCCGGGCAGGCCACGGGCGGCGAGGGCGGCCTCGCCCGCCGCCTGCACGTCGGCGTCGATCGTCAGCCGCAGGTTGTCGCCGGGTACCGGCGGCTGAGAGACGAGCTGCCCATTGCGGGTCGGCTGGCCGAAGGCGTCGACCTGGATCCGCTCGATGCCGGCGATGCCGCGGAGAAAGCGGTCATAGGTGTCCTCGATCCCGTCCTGGCCGATCTCGTCGCCTGGCTCGAGGCCGCGGTAGCGAGGCTCCTCGAGCTGGTCTTCGGAGACCTCGCCGACGTTGCCGAGGATGTGGGCGGCAAGCGTGCCGTCCACGTAGCGCCGGACGAAGACACGTTCCACCGCCACCCCCGGGAAGCGGTCCTGGTTCTCCTGCAGGTAGTAGACGAGGTAGTCGCCGACGTCGCGGCGCAGGGTCACCGGCGCGCCGGGAGCGATGCTGAGCTGTTCGTGGAGCATCCCGCGAACCCGGCGCGGCGTGCTGTGAGTCAGGTCGGCGAGACGCGCCAGCTCGGCCCGCCGCTCCTTCTCGTCTTCGGGCAGCTTGTTGGGGTTGATCTGCAGCGCGAGGCTGGTCCGGTTGGAGACGAGGATCCTGCCGTTGCGGTCGAGGATCTCGCCACGCGGAGCGCTGACCCGGAACTCGCGCGTGCGGTTGTTCTTCGCTTCGGCGAGGTACCTGTCTCCGTTCAGCACCTGCAGGAACCAGAGGCGGAAGAAGAGGACGACGAAGAGGGCAAGGGCGACGCCGCCGAAGATGGCGATGCGCAAGGCCAGTTTGTTGCTCATCTCCGGACCGAGCTCATCGGAGCGCCGGTACATCAGGTCCCCCCCAGCACCGTCGGTTGACGCCGGCGGGTCACCTTGGGCTCCTCGACCAGGGCGGGGCGCAGCAACCGTCGCAGGCCGAAATAGATCGGCCAGGCGAGGAAGAAGGCGTAAATGCTCTTCAACAGCATGTCGCGGACGATCAGCACGCTGACCGGCGCGTCGACGCCGAGCATCACCTGCACCACGCCAAAGCCCAGCTCGGCGAACAAGGTCAGAGCCATGCAGACCAATGGTGGGACCAGGGCGCTGTGAATGTCAAAGCGCTCGCGGAACAGCCCGGCCAGGTAGCCGGCGCTGAGCAGGACCAACGAGGAGCCGCCGAGCGGCGCGACGAGCAGGCAATCGACCAGGAAGCCGATCCAGAAGCCGGCCACCGCGCCGGTCAGGCTGCCCCCCAGCAGGCCGAGCGAGACGACGACCGCGGGCAGGATGTCGGCACTGGTGTGGAGCAGCTCGACCCGCGAGAAGAAGGAGAGCTGCAGGAGCACAGCGAGGATCGCGATCGCGGCGAGGCGGGCGAAGATCTTCCAGGTGACGATCATCCGCGCGTCCCCCCGGTCAGCACCTGGACCAGATCGAGGTTGGCGACGTCGGCGTAGGGACGGAGGTGGACCTGTTGGCTGGCCTCCTGCTCGACGATCGGGGCGCTGGTCACCTCGCCCACCGGCAGCCCGGGCGGGAAGAGAGAGGCCAGGCCCTGGGCGCGCCAGCCCGAGGTGACCACCGTCTGGCCGCGGTGGACGTCCTTGGTCGAGTCGATGAAGTCGAGGATCAGGTCTTCCGGATCGCCGACGTCGGGCCTGATCACACCCTGCACCCCGCCGGGGAGGACCTTCGCCGAGACGGCGCTGGTGTGATCGGTGATCAGCGTCACCTGGGCCGAGCCACCCTGGGCGGAGGCGACGAGCCCGACCAGGCCATCGCCGCTGATCACCGGGTCGTCGACCCTCACCCCGTCTCCCGAGCCGACGTCGATGGTCACGGTCGAGTTCCAGACCGTCGGCGAGCGACCGATCACCCGGCCGGTGACCGGCTCGTAGGCGGATTCGGCCAGGGCGGGGCCGCGGTCGAGCGCAACCAGCTTGCGCAGCTGGGCGTTTTCCTGCAGGGCCTCCTGGCCGGCGACCGCCTGGCGTCGCACGCCGATCAGTTCATCCTTGAGGCGGCCGTTTTCACCGCGGGCGTCGAACGTCTTGTCGAACCAGCCGATCAGGTCGCGAGCGGGCTTCAGCGCCCGGTCGGCGACCGACTGCAGCGGGCTGAAGATCGTGCTCACCCCCCGTTGCAGGCCCCCCGAGCTCTGCCCGTAGGTGATCGTCAGCAACAGGAAGGAGCCGAGGATGAGGAGCGTTAGTACCGCCCTACGGCGGCGTACTTGCTTGCGATACACGACGGAGCCCTAAGTTTGGTGCTTTGGATGAACGACCGCTAGCCAACGCGCGCCGTTCCTGAGTTCATCTTGCTGGCACGGTGGATCGTCTCGAACTCCTCCAGCGAGATGCCGGAGCCGACGGCCACACACGTTAAAGGCGACTCTGCCAGCTGGCACGGCATCTGGCACTCGTCGCGGAGGCGCTGTTCGAGTCCTTGCAGGAGAGCTCCGCCCCCGGCAAGGGTGATCCCCCGGTCCATGATGTCCCCCGCCAGCTCGGGCGGGGTGCGATCGAGCGTGTCCTTGACCGCATCGACGATATGGGTGATCGTTTCGTCGAGAGCGTCGCGAACCTCCGCCGAACCGAGCGTGATCGTCTTCGGCAAACCGGAAACGAGGTCGCGGCCACGGATCTCCACCTCGACCTCTTCCGACAGCTGCGACGCCGAGCCCGCCTCGAGCTTGACCTCCTCCGCGGTCTGCGTGCCGATCGCGAGTTTGTAGTGCTGTTTGCAGTGGTGGACGATCGCCTCGTCGAGCTCGTCGCCGCCCACCCGAATCGATTGCGAGACGACGATTCCACCCAGTGAGATCACCGCTACCTCGGTGGTGCCGCCCCCGACGTCGACTATCAACGAGCCAGTCGGCTCGGCCACGGGCAAGCCGGCGCCGATCGCCGCCGCCATCGGCTCCTCGATCAGGTAGGCCTTGCGGGCGCCGGCGGAGAGGCAGGCCTCCTCGACCGCCCGCTTCTCGACTCCGGTGACTCCGGAGGGAACGCAGACGACCACCCTGGGGTGGGCGAAGCGGTTGGAATGCACCTGTTTGATGAAGTGGCGCAGCATCTGTTCGGTGACGTCGAAGTCGGCGATCACCCCGTCCTTCAGCGGCCGGATCGCGGTGATCGAGCCGGGCGTCCTGCCGAGCATCCGCTTCGCCTCGACGCCGACCGCGTGGACCTGGCCGTTGCGGGAGTCGATCGCCACCACGGACGGCTCGGAGAGCACGATGCCGCGACCGCGCACGTAGACCAGCGTGTTTGCAGTCCCCAAGTCGACCGCCATGTCGCGGCCGCCCAGTCCGGTCAGGTAGCTGAATATGCCCATGTGTGCAATTTGGCGGAAATGCAGGCGCAATCATCCCAGATGGTCATAGCCGGGCCGTCGAAGCCTTAATGAGCTTCTAACCGACATAACCAAAGTTTGAAACTTATACTCAACAGAGCTGGATCAATTTAGTGGCGCACATCGGCGTCCACGCGACGGGGGTCGCCAGTGGAAGACAGGCCAGAAGCAAATGGGGCCGAGGGAGGCGGCTCCACGTTCGAGCAGTTCCTCGAGTTCGTGCCAGACGCGATCGTCGGCGTCGGGCGGGCGGGCCGCATCGTTCTCGTCAACCAGCATGCCGAGGAGCTGTTCGGCTACGGACGGGAGGAGCTGGAGGACCACGCGCTCGACCTCCTCGTTCCCAAACGCTTTCGCGACACGCATCCCAGGCAGAGGGAGCACTTCTTCAAGGAACC
>DASSXC010000270.1:0-4346 GCA_035704205.1 Solirubrobacterales bacterium
CTCGATGATCGGCATCCCGGCGATCGGGGAGTCGGGGTCGTTTTTCGCCGCCGGGTTGGTGACGTCGTTGGCGCCGACGACCACCGCCACGTCGGTGCGCGGCATCTCCGGGTTGATCTCCTCCATCTCCTTCAGCTGCTCGTAGGGCACGTCGGCCTCGGCGAGGAGGACGTTCATGTGGCCGGGCATCCGACCCGCCACGGGATGGATCGCGTAGCTGACGGTGACGCCGCGCTGCTCCAGCTCGTCGGCGACCTCCTTGATCGCGTGCTGGGCCTGGGCGACGGCGAGGCCGTAGCCGGGGACGATCACGACCGAGTCGGCGTAGGCGAGCTTGATCGCCGCGTCCTGCGCGCCGATCGAGGTATGCGGTCGCTCCTCCGTGGAGCCGCCGGCGCCCCCGGCCGGGGCGCCGCCGAAGCCGGCGAAGAGGACGTTGCCCACGGAGCGGTTCATCGCCGTCGCCATCTCCATCGTCAGGATCGTTCCCGAGGAGCCGACCAGGGTGCCGGCGACGATCAGGGCGACGTTGTCGAGGGCAAAGCCCGCCGCCGCAGCTGAGAGGCCGGTGAAGGCGTTGAGCAGCGAGATCACCACCGGCATGTCGGCACCGCCGATCGGCAGGACGACGAGGTTGCCGAGCAGGCCCGCGGCGAGCAGGATCGCGATGAAGATCGCCTGGTTCGGGTCATCGTTGTTGATCGCGATGTCGACGCAGGCGATGACGATCCCGAGCAGCAGCAGCACGTTGATCACCTGCTGGCCGGGCACGGCGAGTGGCCGGGTCGGGATCAGGTCCTGGAGCTTGGCGAAGGCGATGTTGGAGCCCCAGAAGGAGACCGAGCCGACGACGGCGGCGAAGAGGACCGGAATCAGAGCGTCCAACGGGATGGAGGCGATGTGGCCGGCGTCGATCTCACTGATCCCGTGGCGAACCTCCGACCAGGCGATCAGCGCCACCGCGCCGCCGCCGACGCCGTTGTAGAGAGCGACCATCTGCGGCATCTCGGTCATCTGCACGCGGATCGAGGCGATCACGCCGATCGCGGTGCCGATCCCGAGGCCGAGCGCGATCAGGCCCCAGTTGCCGATCCCGTCGAGCAGCAGGGTGGCGACGACGGCGATCGCCATGCCGCCGGCGGCGATCAGGTTGCCCTGCTTGGCGGTGGTCGGGTGGGTGCCGCGTTTGATCCCGATGATGAACAGCGAGAAGGCGACGATGTAGAGCGCCGTCGCGGCGTCGCCGCCCGGCTTGAGCACGGCCTCGACCATCAGGTGCCGCCCTTCCCGCCGGCGTCACCCTTCGGCTTGGGCTTTTTGCTGAACATGCCGAGCATCCGGTCGGTGACCATGAAGCCACCGACGATGTTGATCGCGCCGAAGGCGATCGCGATCGTGCCGATCACGTACTCGAGCCCGTCGTTGGCGAAGCCGACGACGATCAGCCCGCCGAGCATGACGATGCCGTGGATCGCGTTGGTCTGCGACATCAGCGGCGTGTGCAGGGTGGTCGGCACCTTCGAGATCACCTCGAAGCCGACGAAGACGGCGAGGACGAAGATCGTGATCTCGGTGAAGAGACTCATTTGGCGGCCCTCTCGTTCTTGATCTCGCCGCCGTGGGTGATGCAGGCGGCGGCGACGATGTCGTCCTCGAAGTCGACGTTGAGCTGGCCCTCCTCGCTGATCAGCAGGCCGAGGAGGTTCTCGAGGTTCTTGGCGTAGAGCTGCGAGGCCGGGGCCGGCATCTCGCTGGCCAGGTTGCGCGGGCCGACGACCCTGACGCCGCCCTCGACCACGGTCTGCCCAGCCTCGGTCAGCTCGCAGTTGCCGCCGCTCTCGGCGGCCAGGTCGACGATCACCGAGCCCGGTTGCATGTTGCGCACCGCCTCGGCGGTGATCAGCAGCGGCGCCGGCCGGCCCGGGATCGCCGCGGTGGTGACGATCACGTCCTGCTTGGCGGCGTTCTCGCCGATCGCCTCGACGACCTTGGCGTTCTCCTCGTCGGTCAGCGGCCGGGCGTAGCCGCCCTCGCCTTCGGCGTCGGGAATGAAGTCCAGTTCGAGTGGGCGACCGCCGAGCGAGGCGATCTGCTCCCAGGCGGCGCGGCGGATGTCGAAGCCGGTGACGATCGCGCCCAGCCGCTTCGCCGTGGCGACCGCCTGCAGCCCGGCGACGCCGGCGCCCAGAACCAGCACCTTCGCCGGCGGCACCGTCCCCGCAGCGGTGGTCATCATGCCGAAGAAGCGGCCCGACTCGCGGGCGGCGATCAGCATCGCCGCGTAACCGCCGGCGGCGGCCTGCGAGGAGAGCGCGTCCATTGCCTGGGCGCGCGTCGTCCGCGGAATCGCCTCCATCGCAAAGCTGGTCACACCGGCGGCGGCGAGGGCTTTGTTGGTCTCCGCGGCGGTCCAGGGGGCGAGGTGGCCGATCAGAAGCTGGTTCGAGTTGAGCTTGCCGATCTGCTCGGTGGTCGGGGCGGCGACGCGAAGGACGACGTCGGCGCCCCACGTAACCTCGGGGTCAACGACCTCGGCGCCCGCCTCCTCGTACTGGGAGTCGGGATGGCCGGCGGCATCGCCGGCCCCGCGCTCGACGAGCACGTCGACGTGCTCGTTCTTCTTCAACGATTTAACGGCGTCAGGAACGAGCGCGACCCGGCGCTCCCCATCGGCGGTCTCTTTCGGCACTCCGATTCTCATAACGTCGCGGCGGGGGAGCCTATGACAAGCGGCTAGGAGGGTGCATCGACGCCCGCGAGGGACGCCAATCTCTTCAGCGTGTGCAGCTGCTGGTCACGCTCGACGTGCACCGGTGAGACGATCAGGCGGTCGATCCCGGCACCCCGGAAGCGCTCGATCCGCTCGGCCACCTCGGCCTCGCTGCCGACCAGCGAGGTCGCCTCGACGATCTCGTCGGGCATCGCCTCGAAGGCGCCGCCTTTGTCGCCCTCCTGGTAGCGGCGCTGGACCTCGTCGGCGACGTCGCCGAAGCCGAAGCGATGGGCGAGATCGACGTAGAAGTTGGTCTTGCGGCTGCCCATCCCGCCGAAGTAGAGGACAAGCCCGGCCTTGACGACGTTCTTCGCGGCCTCGAGGTCGCCGTCGATCGCCACCTGCAGCGAGGGAGAGACCTCGAGGTCGGAGCGCTGCCGCCCGCCCTTGGCGAAGCCGGCCTCCAGGTGCTCGCCCCAGGTCCGCTCGAAGGCGTCAACCGAGAAGAAGATCGGGATCCAGCCGTCGCAGATCTCCGCCGCCATCTCGACCGATTTGCGCCCGATCGCGCCGACGAAGATCGGGATGCGGGAGCGCTCGGGGTGGAAGTTCAGCTTCAGCGGCTTGCCCTCGCCGCCCGGCAGCGGCAGCTGGTAGTGCTCGCCCTGGTGGTCGATCTTGCCCTCGCGGGCGACGATCTCGCGCACGACTTCGATGTACTCGCGGGTGCGGCCCCATGGCTTGGCGTAGGGGACGCCGTACCAGCCCTCGGAGACCTGCGGACCGGAGGGACCGAAGCCGAAGAGGAAGCGGCCGCCGGAGAGCTTGTCGATCGTCGCCCCGGCCATCGCCGCCGCGGCGGGCGGGCGGGCCGGCACCTGCAGGATCGCCGCGCCGAGGTTGATCGTCTTCGTCTGCGGCGCCAACCAGGCGAGGACGCTGACCACGTCGGAGCCGTATGACTCCGCCGCCCAGACGGACTCGAAGCCGGCAGCCTCGGCCGCCTGGACGACCTCGAGCGCGTCGTCACCGGCGGGACCGATGCCCCAGTAGCCGAGATTCAATCCGAGTTTCAAAGCCATCCGCCGGGAACCCTATTGAATGTCCCCATGGCTTCTAAGGCCGCCACCTCAACCGACCCGCGGGAGACCGCCGAGCGCGGCCTCAGCAGCGCCGAGGCGGCCAAGCGCCTGCGCAAGCTCGGCTCGCCGCCGGACGCCTCCTCGCGTTCGGTCTCCAGCATCGTCGCCGGCAACGTCTTCACCCTCTTCAACGCGATCATCGGTGGCTTCTTCGTCCTCATCCTCTCGCTGGGGCTGTTCGCCGACGCGCTGTTCGGGTTCATCGCGATCATCAACAGTGCGATCGGGATCCGCCAGGAGCTGAAGGCGAAGGAGGTGCTCGACAACCTGGCGCTGCTGGTCGCCCCGCGCGCGAAGGTAGTGCGCGACGGCGAGCTCCTCGAGCTGCGCTCCGACGAGATCGTCCCCGGCGACGTGATCCGGGTCGAGCCCGGCGACCAGCTCGTCGCCGACGGCGTCGTGCTCGACAGCCGCGGGATGGCGATGGACGAGTCGGTGCTGACGGGTGAGACCGACGCGGTCCGCAAGGCAGCCGGCGACCGCGCGATGTC
>DASSXC010000271.1:0-8594 GCA_035704205.1 Solirubrobacterales bacterium
GATCACGTCGGTGGCGATCGCCGACTCGGCGGCGCCGACCCGCCGGGCCGCCTCGCGGCCGGCGCGGGCGTGGGCGAGGACGCCGGCGCAAGCGGCGGCGAAGGGCTCGAGGCCGCGAGCCAGCAGCGCGGCGACGATCCCGGAGAGGACGTCGCCGGTGCCGGCGGTTGCCAGGGCCGGCGCGGAGAGGGCGTTGACGGCCACGCGCTCGCCGTCGGTGACGATCGTGTCGTCCCCCTTGAGCACGACCACCGCTTCGGCCGCCCCGGCCGCTTCGCGGGCCGATTCGAGGCGATGGGCGGAAACCTCCTCCGAGGGGCGATCGAGCAGCCGTCCCAGCTCTCCGGCGTGGGGCGTCAACACGGTCGCGGCTTGGCGGGCGGCGATCCGGCCAAGCTGGCCGGCGAAGGCATTGAGCCCGTCGGCATCCAGGACCAGCGGCGCCTCGATCGCTCCCAGAACCTCCCGGGCAAGCTCGACCGAGCCCGGATCCCGGCCGAGGCCGGGACCGAGGACGCCGGCCGCGGCGCGCTCGAACGCGCGCAGCACGGACCGGGCCGAAGCCGGGGCCAAGCAGCCGTCGCCACCCGGGCAGCCGACCGACATCACCTCCGGCTGCCCCTGCTCGAAGATCGTCTCGAGGTCGGCTGGCACGGCGACGGTCGCGTAACCGGCCCCAGCCCGGATCGCCGCGCCGGAGGACATCCGCACCGCGCCGGTGAGCCCGCGGGAGCCGCCGGCGATCGTCACCTGGCCGGAGCTGAACTTGGTCGACCGAGGCCCGCGGCGCGGCGCCAGCTCGAGCACTCCGCTGCCGATCGTGCCCGCCGCCGGCTCCCCCGGTGCCCCAGCGGGAATCCCGATCGGCGCGACGCGCAAGTCGCCCGCGTGCCACTTGCCGGGGGCGACGCAATGCCCGACCTTGGCGGCATGGAAGCTGACGGTAGCCGCCGCCTCGATCGCGACACCCGCGACCTCGCCGCTGGAAGCATCGACGCCGGAGGGGATATCGCAGGCGACGACCGGAGCCGCGCAAGCGTTGATCGCGGTTATCGCGCTACGGGCGGGCTCGCGCGGCTCGCCGCCGAACCCGGTGCCGAAGATCGCGTCGAGGATGGCGCCGGAACCGGCCAAACGCGGCGCCAGATCACCGCCGAAGTGCTCGGCCTCGAAGCGCTCCAGGTTGGCGGCGGCGTCCCCGCTCAGCTCCTCGGCCGGCCAGAGCAGCAGCACCTCGACCTCGAACCCCGCCTCGCGCAAGTACCTCGCCGCAACCAAACCGTCGCCGGCATTGTTGCCCTTGCCACAAACCACCCGCACCGGCCCTTCAGGCGCCAGCTCCCCCACCGCCTCGGCCACAGCCCGCCCAGCAGCCTCCATCAGATCCAGCGACGGCACCCCCGTCTCCTCGATCGCCCAGCGATCGACCGCACGCATCCCGTCGGCGTCGTAGAGGGGACTGAGCCAGGGCTCCACCGTGCTCAGCCTACGTCGTTTATGTCGAAGTTGATTTCGGGAACCGAAAAACCCCTGCTAAAAGGCGTAATGAGTTAATGACATTTACAAAACCTCATTAACTCGTAGAAGATGGTATTTTGTAAAAATCATGGTCTTTGAGACTCCGGAGCTCCGGGAAGACGAGCAGGACGTCCTGGCCCTGCTCTCAGAGCAACGCGAGCAGCTCCGCTATCGCGTTGCCGAGCCTCGGCGCTGGGCTGGCACCCTGCGACGAATGGCCTTTGCACGGGCCGTTCAGGCTTCGAACAGCATCGAGGGCTACAGCGCCTCACTCGACGATGTTGTCGCGACCGTGGACGGCGAGCCAACTCTGGACGCCAACGAAGAGACCCAGCATGCGCTAACCGGCTACCGGGATGCGATGACATATGTCCTGCAGATTGCGGGCGACGAGGCCCTCTCCATCGACGAGGGGCTGATCAAGAGCCTGCACTTCATGATGATCAAACACGATCTCAGGAAAAACCCAGGGCAGTGGCGACCGGGCGCAATCTATGTGCAGGGTGCCGAAGGCGAAAAGGTCTACGAAGGCCCGCCAAACGAGGAGATCCCATCACTGGTCGCCGAGATGGTCGCCGACCTGAAAGGGGACGAGAGCCCAGTCCTGGTGAAGGCTGCGATGGCCCATCTCAACCTTGTGCTCATCCATCCGTTCAGCGATGGCAACGGGCGGATGGGGCGCTGCCTGCAGAGCCTTGTGCTGGCGCGGGATCGCGTCCTGGCGCCGGTCTTCTCGAGCATCGAGGAGTACCTCGGGCGCAATACCCAGGCCTACTACGACATCCTGGCCGAGGTCGGCTCGGGTTCGTGGCAGCCCGAGCGGGATGCCCGCCCGTGGATTCGCTTCTGCCTGCGGGCTCACTACAAACAGATTCGCACCATGCTGCGCCGTCGCACGGAGATCGAGCAGCTCTGGAACGGCTGTGTTGCTCTTGCCGAGGGCAACGGACTTCCTGAACGCTGCGCGGCGGCGCTGATGGACTCCGCATACGGCTTGCGCTTACGGCGCGGCAGCTATCGGTCCTCAGCACAATCGGTTGCTGGGGATGAGATCAGCAAACAGACGGCTTCGCGAGATCTGGCAATCATGGCCGAGCTGAATCTCCTGGAAACCGTCGGCGAGCGGCGCGCCCGCTACTACCTCGCTGGCCCAGCACCATTAAGGCTACTCGAGGAGATCCACGCTCAACGGCCGTCACCCGCCGCCGCCGATCCGTTCAACGTCGTCCGCGAACGACGTCAGCTCAGCCTGGCCTAAGCGCTACTTGATGCCGACGATCAGCTTGGCCGTGGCCAGCTCGTCCTGGGAGACCGAGCCGAGGGCGAGGAAGCGGATGCTCTTCAGGTACTTCTTCGCTTCCTCGAAGTCGCTGTCCGAGCTGGGGATGAGCGCGTCGGCGAGCTCGAGCGCGGCGGCGCCTTCGGCGAAGCCGCTGATCGGCGTCTCGCCGAGCGAGTCGACGGCGGCGCTGTAAGCGGGGTTTTCGGAGAGCGTCCTGCCCTTGCCGTCTCCGGAGAGCAGGCCGCTCAGGGTCGCGGGAAGGCCGTAACCGATCACCATCCGCCCTTCCTTGGCGGTGACGACCAGCGGCTTGTCGCCGAGTTCGTCGCTGCGGACCGAGAAGCCGCTGTACTTGCCGGACAGGGCGGTCACGCCTTCGACCTGCACGCTGCGCAGCAGTTTGCCGATGTTGGCGACGGTGTCGGTGGCCTCAGAGCCCTTGGTCTTCAGCACCAGGGCGCCGCCAAGGTTGCTCTCGTTGCTGCCGACGGCGAAGACTCCGGCGTCCTGAGTGGAGTTGGCAAGACCTTCCAGGTCGATGCCAAGCTGCTTCAAGCCTTTCTTCAGCTGACCGGGCGGAATCGTGCCCGGGATGCCTTCCCTGTCGAGGCTGTCGATCGCTTCGTTCAGCTGCTTGCCGAAGCCCGAAACCGCAAAGCCGGCGAAGGCGTCGCCGGGCAATTCACCGAGCAGATCGGAGGCGTCCCCCGTGGGCGCTTCCTGGCCGGCCAGGTCGCTGCTGAATTCGATCGCGACCTGATCGGAGCCGGGCACGACGCTGGCGACCGCGGTGGCTTCGCTGGGGTCGATGCCGGCGTTGCCGAGGATCTGTCGGGCCTGGGGGTCGATCTGCCCGCCGGACTGGTCGATCAGCTTGCCGACGTCGACGTAGACGTCGGCGAGACTGCCGTCAGACGCGGCGGAGATCGCCTTGGAGAAGGTGTCTTCGCCGGCGAGGGCATCGCCTTCGGATGCATCGACGATTTCCTTGAAGACCCGCTCGTCTTCGCCAAGCACGAGGAAGTCGCCGACGACGCCGATCGCGCTGTCGTCGGCACCGCCGACCTCGTAGTCGACCCCTTCGTAGGAGCCGGAGCGGTAGGGGTCATCGTCCTGCTTCACCTGGCTGTCGACGAAGTCCTGCGTCGCGGCCGAGTCGGTGGATTCGACGATCAAGCCGGCGCCGGTGAAGTCGTCGCCTTCGAGCTTCTCGAAGAAGGCGGCCCCTCGCTCGCCCAGCCAGGGCTCGACTTCCTTGTCGAAATCGAGCGCTTCGCCTTCCTCGTGCACCGATTCTTCGAGCTTGGAGACGATGAAGTCGCCGAGGTTGTCGATCCCAGCCACCTGCGTGGCGATCGCGTCGGTGTTCGACTTCAGCTCGCCGGTTGGCCGCAGCGTGCCTTCGACGAACACCGGCACCCCGGGCGGCGCCAGATCAGCCACCCTTGAGCCAGAGGAATCTCCACCGCCGCAACCGGCGAGGGCAAGGGCGGCGGCGGCCGCGACGACGGCCAGGAGGGGACGAGGCATCATGCGGCCCGGCATCCTAGCGGGGCCGTCACTCGACGGTGACGGTCTTGGCCAGATTTCGCGGTTGGTCGACGTTGAGGCCCCGGCTGCGGGCGATGTCGTAGGCGAGAAGCTGCAACGGCAGGATCGCCAGAATCGGCTGCAGGATCCAGTCGCTGGCGGCGACCTCGATCGTCTGCTCGGCGACCGCGGCCACCCGCGTGTCGCCCGCCGTCGCGATCGCGATCGTCTCCGCCCCCCGCGCCCGCACCTCTTCGACGTTAGAGAGCACCTTGTCGAGCACCGGGCTCGCCGTCGCCACGCAGACGACCGGCGTCGACTCGTCGAGCAGCGCGATCGGCCCGTGCTTCATCTCGCCGGCTGCGTAGGCGTCGGTGGGGATGTAGGAGATCTCCTTCAGCTTCAGTGCGCCCTCGAGGCAGACCGGCAAACCGATGTGGCGGCCCAGGTAGAGGAAGAACCCCTGGTCGGAATGGGTCGCCGAGACCTCGCGGACGCGCTCCTCGCAACCGGCCAGCGTCGTCTCGATCTTCGAAGGCAGCGACTTCATCTCGGCGATCAGCTCAACCAGCCGCTCGCGCGGCATCGTCTCCCGCAGCTCGGCCAGCCGCAGACCCAAGAGATACATCGCCGCGACCTGGGCGACGAAGGTCTTGGTCGCGGCGACGCTGATCTCCAGGCCGCTGCGGGTGTAGAGGACGGCGTCGGCGTCGCGCGTCGCCTGGCTGCCCAGCACGTTGGTGATCGCCAGCACCTTGGCGCCGCGTTCGCGGGCGAGGCGCATCGCCGCCAGCGTGTCCGCGGTCTCGCCGGACTGGGTGATGCCGATCACCAGGTCTTCCTCGCTGACCACCGGATTGCGGTAGCGGTACTCCGAGGCGACGTCCATCTCGACCGGCACCCGGGCCCATTCCTCGATCGCGTAGCGACCGACCAGACCGGCGTGGTAGGAGGTGCCGCAGGCGACGATCACGATCCGCCTGATGCCGCGCAGAAAGTCGTCGCCGAGCTCCAGCTCGGAGAGATCGACGCTCTCGTCGCCGGGAAGGCGGTCGGCGATCGTTTCGGCGACCGCGTCGGCCTGTTCGTGGATCTCCTTCAGCATGAAGGTCTCATAGCCGCCCTTCTCGGCGGCGGCCTCGTCCCAGTCGATCTCTTCCGCGTCGCGCTCGACCGGGTTGCCGTCGGCGTCGGTGAGCCTCACGCCCGAGGAATCGATGCTGACGATCTCGTCGTTTTCGATCGCGACGGCCCGCCGCGTCTCGGCGAGGAAGGCGGGGATCGCCGAGGCGAGAAAGGTCTCGCCCTCGCCGACGCCGGCGACCAGCGGGCACTCCTTGCGAGCCCCGACGAGCAGGTCGGGGCTGTCGGCGTGCATGGCAACGAAGGCGTAGTGACCGCGGAGCTCGGCGAAGGACGCGCGGACCGCGGAGGCGAGATCGCCGTCGTAGTGGCTGGCGATCAGGTGGGCGACGACCTCGGCGTCGGTTTCGGAGCTGAACTCCTGGCCTTCCGATTCGAGCCGCGCCCGCAGCTTGGCATGGTTCTCGACGATCCCGTTGAGGACGATGTGCACCCTGTCGGAGTCGTCGCTGTGCGGATGGGCGTTCTCCTCGGTGACGCGGCCGTGGGTGGCCCAGCGGGTGTGGGCGATCCCGGTCGTCGCGGGAGCGGCGGCGACCGCAACGCCGCCTCCCCCCTCCCGCTCGTCCATAGCGGCCCGCAGGTTGGCGAGATTGCCGACAGCCCGCACGCTGTCCACCCCGCCATCCTCGATCACCGAGACCCCTGCCGAGTCATACCCCCGGTATTCGAGCTTCTCCAGCCCGGCAACAAGAAGATCCCGACAGGGCCGAGCACCGACATATCCAACGATTCCGCACATAGAAGGCCGTCAAGGGTAGACGGTGGGCGGGCTTAACCTTTGCAGCTGGCCCCCACAACAGGCCTGATCGAGCTCTGCTTGCCGTTATGAGCATCGAGCGTGGCGTTGGCCCTGTGCTTTTGGGCGCAGAGGTCGGTGCTGTTGACGATCAGGCCCTTTTTGGCGCCCTGCATGTTGACGACCACTTTGGTGATCGGCGCGTCGGGGACTTCGGTGAAGGTGGCTCTGATGCCGCCTTTCTTGGAGTCGATTCGGGCCACCGCTTCGACGTCGACCATGCCGTGCAGGGCGGCGACGAAGTCGGGCAGGTTGTGGTTCGAGGAGCGCAGGTAAATGGGTCCTTCGAGGGGTTCGGAGAGGAGCGGGGTGAAGGCCCTCGCGTGGCCGTAGATCGCTCCTTCGGGACAAGCCTTTGCGGCGAACTGGACCCTGGTGCAGATCGTCCTGATGTGGGCTTGGTCGAGGAAAGCGGATCTGGGCAGGCGCAGGACGAGGCCCTCTAGGTTGGCGTCACCCACTCTGGGCGTGAAGACGCTCCTCAGCTTGGGGTGTCCTCCGCGTTTGGTCCCGCCTTTCAGCTTCAGCGACAGCTTGGGTTTGAAGCCGAGACTGGCACAGGAAGCAGCCTGGTAGCGGGCCTGCCTGGCGACCGGCGAGTCGTCGACGGTGCTGAAGAGGTTGGCGCCTCCTCCCCAGATGGATGCATTGGTGGCAAATGGATCACAGCTCGTCGGGTTGAGCGTGAAGTTGGCGCGATCCACATAGACCTGGATGTCCCTGACGACCAAGGGGATGCCGGCGAGGATGTGCGGGATCGGGTCCGATTTGGCGCCGTCGGCGGTCACTTCTCCGGTGCGGGGGTTGAGGTCGAGAGCCTGGCGGGTGACCACGGTGCCGACATCAAAGGGCCCAGCGACCGCGGGGACCACCGCGACCACCGAAAGAGGAGCGCCGCCAAAGGGCCCGGCGAGGTAGATCGAGCCGGGGACGTAGGTGAGCTGGGAGCCGACTCCGGCTCCCGCCTGAACCCTGCCGATCTTCGAGTTGGTCGGGCACGAGGGGCTGCGCAGCTCAGCCTTGCCGGTCTTGACCTTGGCCAGAGCGATCTGAGCGTCGGGGCATTTGTCGACCCCGGCGAGCTTTGCCACCACGCCGGGGGGCAGGGTCGCGTCAAAGCGGGTCAGGTCCTGGTCGCCGTCGCGGCGAGTGAGGCGCATCGTGAAGGGGGAGTACTTGCCGGCGGCGTTGTTCTGGGAGCCGGCTGAGAAGCCCGGCTGGAAGGGCGGAGTTCCGGAAGGGCACGGGGCGCCACTCGCACCTTGGGCTACCTCGAAGCTGGAGGTCGTGGTGTAGGTGGTCGCGGGGTTGGCCCAGGGAG
Organism: Solirubrobacterales bacterium; assembly: GCA_035704205.1. Classification (GTDB taxonomy): domain Bacteria; phylum Actinomycetota; class Thermoleophilia; order Solirubrobacterales; family 70-9; genus VRUE01. The sequence goes on from DASSXC010000271.1 coordinate 7,594, forward strand.
TGAAGATAGCCTGAGTCTCATAGCTGCCGCAGGTCGGCGGAGTGACCAGCGGGCTGCGTCCGCCCTCGCGGAAGCGCAGGCGGAAATGGCTGAAGGGTGCCTGGGGAAGGTCGTCGAAGGTAGCCACGAGTTGGCCGGTCTCCGGATCGGGCTCGACCTTGCCTTCGAGGACAATGTTCACCCCGAGCTGCGGGTCCTTGATCGTCATGTAGAGAGCAATAAGAGAATTAAACGGGTTCTCGGAGGCCGTGGTCGACGGGTCGTTTGGCTCAGCAACAAAGAGTGCCCCCCTGAGAAGCTCACCTTCCAGCAACGGCGTTTCGACCTCGACCGTGCCAATCTTCGATGCCTGCGGGCAGCCCTCGCCTGGTTCTGAGTCCGCGCTCTCGCGATCCAGATCTGCTTCGGAGCAGGCCAGAAGCCCTTCTGCCTGAGACGGGTTGACCGTGACCCCTTTGGGCAGAGTGACGACGGTCTTCTTGATGTCGGAGGCGGCGAGCCCATCGGGGTTCCCAATGCCGGGGTCGGTGATGTCGACGTTGAAGGCCAAGCCCGAGGGGGACGAAGCCTGATCGGTGCTCGGCTGCGAGTCGATACTTGGCGAGAAGGCCAGCTTGTCGCAGCCAGTCATACCCAGCGGCTGAGGCGGTTCGGAGTCATCGTGAGTTTCGACGCCGTACTCGAGCCAGGTCTCCGAATGCAGCCAGGAACGGGTTTTGAAAGCGAAGCGCAGCGGCCCAGTACAGCTACGTGGCAGCAAAGCGAAGGGCTTTTCCGAGAAGCTTACCGGACAGCTATCATCGGCTTCGCTGCTAACGCAGATGCCCCGATCTTTATCGTGCGAAGGGGACGATGGATTGCCCCATAGCGTCAGATCGCCTCTGTAAAAGAAAGCCGCTTGGGAGATTCCTACCGAATTGGCGAAAGCATTGTAGGGCGGGTGTGAATGGATGCCAGCATCAATCGTCACAGGGACGCCTATCGGCTTAAAGCCAAACCGG
>DASSXC010000272.1:0-2708 GCA_035704205.1 Solirubrobacterales bacterium
GCTCGTGGCCACGCCGCCGGAGCTCCGAGAGGACCGCCTCGGCCACGCCCACCCGCTCGTCGGCGGCGACTGCGATCCTCATGACCCGATTATCCGGTTTGGTACTGCTTCCACCCGGTGAACTCGCGGCCGGCGAACTCCTGCAGTGCCGGGACGTCCTCGCGGAAACGGCCGCGCAGGGACTCGAAGAGGTCGTCCGGCAGCTCCGGCTTCGGCGCCGGCGGCTTCTCTGGATCGTGGACGACCTTCTCGACGATCCAGCGCAGCGACTCGGGCAGGCGGTCGAAGTTGCGATCGAAGGAGCGCAGGCCCGGCAGTTTCACCAGCTTCTCCATCACCTGGTATTTGTCGCCCTGCTTGGCGCTCGACTTCTCCCACTCGCGGTCGAACTGCTCGGAGGTGAAGCCCTCGTCGACGCCGGCGAAGCGGAACGCCCTGCGCATCGTCTCCTCGCGTTCCGACTGCAGCTCCTCCTGGGTGATCACCTCGATCTGCGAGCGGTCGAACAGCTCCAGGTAGGGCTGCAGCTGCATCCAGTACATCGAGCGCTGGACGTAGGAGGAGTCGGGCTCCGAGAGGGTGGGGACCAGCTCGCGGGTCTCGTAGCCGGCGCCGGTGGCGTGCACCCAGTGGGAGAGGATGCGCTTGATCGGGTCGCGGACCATGTAGAGCAGGCGGGCGTCGGGGCAGTGCTCCTTGATCCGCGCCGGGACGCCCTCGAAGCGGGGCAGGTTGGTGTAGTGCGGGGAGGACTCGCCGCGCACCTCGAAGCGGTCGTCGAAGCGGCTGGCGTACCAGTCGAGCCCGAGGTCCCAGTTGAGCGCCTCGACGAAGAAGTTGAGCTCCTTCGGCTTCGACATCTGGATTTCCGGATGCAGGCCGAGGTAGTGGTGGATGCTGGTCGTGCCGCACTTGAGGCCACCGATGATGATCAGGTTGGGCAGCTCGGCGTGGCGCTTGCGGCGGCGCCGGAAGCGGCTGCCGCGGTCGCCGGCGTAGCGCTCGCGAGCTCGCGCGCACATCGCCTCGTCGGCGGGGTCACGGGGGGCTGCGGGCACGGCCTGGGGCGTCTCGGGCGCTGACACGAGCGGGCTAGTGTAGCCGTCGTGCCACCTGCTGACCTTGCATCGAGCGTGGAAGCCTTCGGCCGGGCGACGGCGCAGTTCTTCGGCCACCTCTCGGACATCCACTGGACGCCCTTCGCGCTGGCGCTTGGCTGCCTGCTGGGGATGCAGCTCGCCCGTGCCTGGGCGTGGCGCAACGTGCTGCACGCCGCTTACCCCGGTGTTCGCATCTCCTACCTGCGGCTCAGCGCCGCCTACCTGGCCGGAGCGGGGATCAACGCGATCCTCCCGGCGCACGCCGGTGACGTGACCAAGGTATTCCTGGTCAAGCGGCAGATCCCCGGCTCCTCCTATCCGGCCGTCACCTCCTCCTTTCTCGTCCAGACCGTCTTCGACACGACGGTCGGGTTGCTCGTCCTCCTCTACGCGGTCTCACAGGGCTTGCTGCCGGAGCCGCCCCAGCTACCTGATCTACCTGCCTTCGAGATTGCCTTCTGGGCCGAACATCCTCAGGTCCTGATGATCGTCACCGGCGCCCTGTTGCTGGGGATCGCAATCGCGATTTACCTGCTGGCGCACCGCGTGCGGCGATTCTGGGACCGGGTCAAACAGGGCGTCGCCATCCTCACCAAGCCGCGCCGCTACCTGCGCCAGGTGGCAGCCTGGCAGGGGGTCGGCTGGCTCTTCCGCTTCGCCGCTTTCTGGTTCTTCCTCGAGGCCTTCGGCATCGGTGGCTCTGTGGGCAACGTGATGCTGGTGATGAGCGTTCAGGCGATCGCCAACATCGTGCCCCTCACCCCCGGCGGCGCCGGCGCCCAGCAGGCGCTCCTGGTGGCGACGCTGCACGGCCCCTCGCGTACGGCGGTCCTCTCCTTCTCGGTTGGGACGCAGATCGCGATGGCCGCCTGGTCGGTGGCGCTCGGCTTCGCCGCGATGCTGCTGGTGTTCCGCACGACTGATTGGCGGGGCTTGATCCGGCAGGCCGAAGAGGACAAGGGACGGGAGAGCGACGTTCCGGCCCGTGCCTGATTCCGGTCAGCTCGACCAGCCCGGGTAGATCCCGTGGATATGCCATCGCCAAGGGGGCAGCTCACCGGGTGGGAAGTCGTAATGGTCGTGGCCGGGCAGGGTCTCCAGTGGGACCAGGGCAGGGTCATCCTCGACCAGGACGCGGATATGGCTTGCCGCCTCGACCTCGGTCCGGGTGGCGCGGCGGACGACGCTTTCCCAGCCGAGACCCGGACGATAGAGCCAGTAGGTCAGCTCGACCCAGCCCAGCGTCTGGCGCCGGTCCTCGACCGTGGTGAACGCGGTGGGGCGGCGACCCGATGCGGTCAGGTGCGGCCCGGCGACGACGGCGCAGCTTTCACGCCGGCAACGACGGAAGTCGACCGGCACCAGGGGCAGTCCGGTGGGGCCTGGCAGGGCGACCGGGGCGGGAGCGAGGGCGCGGGCGAGGCGGGCAAGCGGCCAGCCGTAGGCCGGCAGCAGGGGATGATGGCGGCATGGACCGGCGCGAGGCCCGCAGGCGATTCGCCGCGCGATCGTGTTGCCGAGGAGCCGCCGTGGGTCCACCTCGCCGTCCCCGGCGACGGCGGCGACTGACGCCAGGAGGAGCAGCGCGATCAGAGCCGTCAGGCCCGC
>DASSXC010000273.1:0-5217 GCA_035704205.1 Solirubrobacterales bacterium
GGGTCTGCGGCGGCCGGCGCGGTCCCAGATGACGTCGGCCGGCGAAATGCCCTGCCGGCGGGCGGTTGCTTCGATCTCCTCCCAGGGGAGCTCGGCCTCGGGCAGCTCGTCCCAGCGGGCCAGGTCCAGTGCCTCGACCGCCCCTTTCAGGGCCGGGCCGAGATGTTCCTCGGAGCGCAGCAACGCCCTCAAGACCTCGAGCTGCTTATCGCTCAAGCGCACAACCCACATGCAATACCTCCAGGGTTAGGCGATACGCGGGTTGCTCAGGAAACCTAGGCTGCGGAGCGGACGGAACCGCCGTCTCCGCCACTGCCGGTGCCGCTGATGCGGACCGCCTCGACCCGGTTCTCGCGCACCGACTCGACCCGGATCGTGTAGCCGTTGGCGGTGATCGTGTCGCCCCGCTTCGGCAGGCGGCCGAGCTCGCCGAAGACGTAGCCGCCGATCGAGTTGTAGGCGTCGCTGTCGACGGGCAGCTCGATGCCGCGGTCGGCGAGGTCGCCGAGCGAGACGTGGCCGCGGACGAACCACTCGCCGCCGGCGAGCTGACGCATCGCCGCGGCGCGCGGGTCGGTCTCGTCCTCGATCTCCCCCACGACCTCCTCGAGGATGTCCTCGACGGTGACGATGCCGACCGTGCGGCCGTACTCGTCGACGATCACCGCGAGGGAGGTGCGCTGCACCTGCAGGTCGTGCAGCAGGTCGTCGAGCGGTCGCGTCTCGGGGACGATCACCGCGTCGCGTACGACCGGCTCGATCTGCGCCTCGGGCCCGTCGCTCATGTAGAGGCGAGCGAGGCTGTTGTTGTGGACGATGCCCTTGACCCGGTCGGGGTTGTCTTCCTCGATCACGACCAGACGGGTGTGGCCGGAGGTGACGCAGCGCCGCAGCGCCGTCTCCACCGTCTCCGAGGCATCGACCGTGACGACAGCCGGAATCGGCGTCATCACCTCGCGCGCCTGCTGCTCGTGCAGGTGGAAGACGCCGCCCAGCATGCCCGCCTCGCCGGGGTCGAGGGTCCCCCCCATGCGCGAGCTGTCGATGATCTGCTTGAGGTCCTCGGCGGTGTGCTGCTCGTCGATGTTGGTCGGATCGACGCCGAAGAGGCGGACGATCGCGTTGGAGATCTTGCTCAGCAGCATCGTCACCGGCGCGGTGGAGACGCGGAACCAGTTGAGCGGGCGGGAAACGCGGCGGGCGGTGCGCTCCGCCTGGTTGATCGCCAGCATCTTCGGCACCTGCTCGCCGATGCTGATGTGGAGCGCGGTGACCAGCGTGAAGGCGATGCCCACGGAAAGCGCGACGGCGAGGCCGTGGGAGAGCCCGCCGAAGACTGGCTCCAACAGCTTCGCCAGCGAGGGCTCGCCGAGGAAGCCGATGCCGATCGAGGCCATCGTGATGCCGATCTGGCAGGCGGAGAGCGATTCGTCGATCTCGTCGAGCTGCCGCACCACGGTCTCGGCGCCGCTCTCGCCTTCCTCGGCGAGCTGTTCGATCTTGCCGCGCCTGGTCCTCACCAGCGCGAACTCGGCAGCGACGAAGAAGCCGTTGACGGCCACCAGGACGAGCAGCAGGGCGAGCAGGAGGGCGCTCATTCGGCTCGGAGGCCCCTATTTGGCCCGGTACTTCGGGGGAGGTCGTCTTCGGCCATTCGGCAATCGGTGAATATAGCTTTCTCGCCCGCGGAACGCTGAGAGTGCGATATTGGGCCTGAAATGCGCATAGCCAGCCTTGTTCCATCCGCGACCGAGATGCTGTTCGCCCTTGGCCTCGGCGACAGCGTCGTCGCCGTGACCCACGAGTGCGACTACCCGCCGGGGGCGCGCTCACTCCCCCACCTGACCCGAACCGTCCTGGCCGATGGACTCGACGCCCGGCAGATCGACAGCGCGGTGAAAGAGACCGTGGGCGAAGGTAGGGCCCTGTATGAGCTGGACGAGGCGCGGCTGGCCGAGCTCGCCCCGGACCTGATCGTCACCCAGGCGATCTGCGACGTCTGCGCGGTCTCCTACGACGACGTGGTCGAGGTCGCGGCGCGGTTGCCGAGCCGCCCCCGGGTCCTGCAGCAGGACCCGAGCACTCTCGGCGAGATGCTCGAGGACGTGATTCGCCTCGGCGAGGCGACCGACCTGGAGTCGGAGGCCCACCTGATGCGGGGCGAGCTGGAGGGACGGCTGGCGACCGTCCGAGCCGCCGTCTCCGGTGCGCGCACACCGCGGGTGATCGCCCTGGAGTGGCTCGACCCGCCCTTCGTCGGCGGTCACTGGATCCCGGAGATGATCTCGATCGCCGGTGGCGACGACGTCGCCGGCCCGCCCGGCCTGAAGTCGCCGGAAGTGCAGTGGGGCGCGCTCTCTGGACTCAACCCGGACATCGTGATCGCGATGCCCTGCGGTTGGTACGTGGGCGAATCGCACTCCCAGGCGGTCGCGCACTGGGACCGGATCGCCGAGCTCGGCGCCGGCGGCGTCTACGCGGTCGACGCGGCCTCGACATTCTCCCGGCCCGGCCCGCGTCTCGTCGACGGCGTCGAGCTGCTCGGCCACGTCCTCCACCCCGACCTGGTCGATCCGCCGGGGAACATCGGCTTCGCCGAAGTCAGAGCGCCCTAGACCACGCAAACCGGCGCATCTCGATCGGCTTCGCGCTCTATGCGATGGCGATCGCGATGACTACCGAGACGATCGCGATCGCGATCATCCCAAGCAGCTCGATCGGCATCCGCCGCGGACCGAGCATGCCGCGCTCGCCGGCGACGACGATGAGGGCGCACAGCACTCCGCCGACCAAACCCCCGAGGTGACCGCCGATGCTGATTTCGCGGCTGCCGAAGGTGATCGCCAGGTTGAGCAGCAGGACAACCCCGATCGAGGCCGCGAGGCCCTCGATGCCGCGATGGCGGGCGATCACGAAGGTCGCGCCGAAGATGCCGAAGACCGCGCCCGAGGCCCCGATCGTGAGGGCGTTGGGGTCGAGCAGGAGCGCCCCGAGGGAGCCCGCGAAGAGGGAGGCGAGGTAGACGGCGACGAAGCGGGCCGTGCCGATGCCCGGCTCGAGGATCCGCCCGAGGAAGTACAGGGCGAACATGTTGAAGCCGATGTGGATGATGCTGGCGTGGAGGAACCCGCTGGTCAGCAGCCGGTACCACTCGCCTTCGGCGACGTACGGGCCGAACAGGCCGAAGTCGAACAGGATCGAGCTGTTGCCGGGGCTCAAGCCGCCGCTGCCGCTGGCTATCTCCACCAGGTAGGCGGCGACGTTGAGGGCGATCAGAACGTAGGTCGCCGGTGCGTCGTAACGACCCGGAGGGACCGCCCCCCGCGTCACCCGCGTCTTCTGCTTGGCGCACTCCGGACAGCGCATCCCCACCGGGGTCGGCGTCATGCAGTCGGGGCAGATCGGCCGCCCGCAATTGGAGCAGGAGACGCCGGTCTCGCGGTTCGGGTGCCTGTAGCAAGTCTCCATCGCGGGGGCGGAGCCTACAATCGCCGCCGATGGAGGAGGCAAGCCCCGCTCGACTCTTCGCCGCCCTGGCCGGCGCCGCGCTCGTCATCTACGGCATCGCCGGCTTCTTCTTCGACTCCTCGTTCGCCCGGCCGGACGACATCGGCGAAGCGGCCGGGCTATTCGCGGTCAACGGCTGGGCCAACTGCTTCCACGTCCTCACCGGAGCGATTGGCCTGCTCCTGGCCGGCTTCGCCTCACGCCGCTACATGATCGGACTCTGCGCCGCCTACGCCCTTATAGCCCTCGCAGGATCCCTCGCTTAGACGAGGTTGCAGTTACCCGCCATATAGACGGGTAACTGCAACCTCGTCAGAGGCCGACACGGCTCGCAGCCGAGCGCACACGACTTTTCGTCTGCTGGCGCCCGCGGCGGCGCAGCTCGAGCAGGACGAGAGCGCCGGTGGCGATTCCTCCGGCACCGACGGCGACCACCGGCCGCACCCAGTTGCGGGGATCGCGCAGCGCCCGCAGCTCGCTCTCGGAGAGCTCCTCGGCCCAGTCGGAGAGCTCCTCGGCGGCGGCCTGGGTGACGGCGGCGAGGGTGTCCTCGAAGCGCCCCGAAAGGCGCTCGGGGGGCTCCATCGGTCGCAGCGCGTCGCCGAGCAGGCGCTCGACGTCCCAGGTGCTGCCGGTCAGCTTTTCGCTCGCGTCACTGATCGCTCATCGCCTCCTCGAGCTGCTTGATCGCGCGATGGATGAGGACCTTGGTGGCCCCATCGCTGCGCCCCAGCGCGCGGGCGATCTCGCGGTTGTCCATGCCGAGCGCGAAGCGCATGATCAGCGCGTCGCGGCGGTCGTCGGGAAGGTCGTCCAGCTTGTCGATCACCTGGCGCAGCTCCTCGCGCCCCTCGGCGATCGCCTCGGTGCCGTGCCGGGCAGGGATCGGGTCGGCGTTCTCCAGCGGCGTCTGCGGCCGGCGCGAGCGGTCGCGGTAGTAGTTGAGCGCGAGGTTGTGCGCGATCCGGATCAGCCAGGGCCGCAGCGGCCGCCCGTCGGACTCGCGCCGCGCCCGGTCGAAGTGACGGTAGGCCTGCAGGAAGGCCTGCTCGGTCAGGTCCTCGGCGTCGTGCTGGTTGCCGACCCGGTAGTAGGCATAGGAGTAGACGTCCTTGAGGTGATCGCGGTAGAGGTCGGCGAAGGCCTTGTCGAGCTCGGCCTTCGCGGCAGGGTCGAGGCTCGCCGGCTCGACGTTCTCCTTGGGCCCGGTCACGTGCGAAGCCTAGCCCGCTCTTGCCGCTGCTCGGGGCGCCTTTGTTGGGATATGCCTGACAAAGGCGCCCCGTCATGCCGCCTCCCGACGCGCGCGCTCGCCCAACCGCAGGCCAGCGACCCATGACTCGGTGTCGATTTCGCCGCGGATCAGCGCTGCCAGCCCGTTCAACGCCTCCGCCGGGTTGCCCGACGCGGAGATCGCCGCCGCCAGGAGAGGCACCGCGTCGAGACCCTCGGGAGCCTGGCCGATCAAGCCGGGGATCTCGGCGGCGGGCGTGCCGCGGCCGAGCAGCTCGCCGGCGCGCCGGTTGCGGCCCGAGGGTGCGAGCACAGTTGCCGTGAGATCCCCCACTCCGGCCAGTCCCGAAAAGGTCTCCAGCTCGGCGCCGCGGGAAATCGCGTAAGTGACGCACTCCTGCCAAACCTGAGCGGCGGCAATGCCCGCCGCGTTGAGGCCAAAGGGCTCGGTCGTCGCCGCGGCCAGCGCCGCGGCGT
>DASSXC010000274.1:0-8192 GCA_035704205.1 Solirubrobacterales bacterium
CGCAGCCGCCGAGCCATGGCAGCCGAGTCCGATCTACTCGTAGTCGGCGCCGGCGCCAAGGCCGCGGGCATCGCGACCAAGGTGCACGCGCTCAACCTGCTCGGCCTCGGGCCGATCTCGCTGACGATCGTCGAGGGCACCGAGGTCGCCGCCTCGTGGAAGGGGCGCAACGGGATGACCTCGGGCGAGGAGCCGCTGGCGGTGACGCCGATCAAGGACGTCGGCTTCCCGTACCAGAGCTTCCGTGAGTTCGGCGAGGCCGGTGAGGCGATCGACGAGCAGTTGATCCAGTTCTCCTGGCAGCGCTACATGGTCGCCAGGCGACGCTACGCGCGCTGGATCGACGCCGGCTCGCCCTCGGTGCGCCATCGCGACTACGGCGAGTACCTGACCTGGGTGCTCTCGCGGGCAAGCGAGGGGATCGACCACGTCGAGGGCCGGGTGACGCGGGTCTCGCTCGAGGACGGCGAACGCTGGGCCGTCGAGGTCGAGGGCGCCGAGGGAACCTCGCGATTGGTCGCAAGGGGGCTGGTGCTGACCGGGCCCGGCGTCCACCGTGAATTCCCCCACGAGCCGGCGATCGCCTCGCGGGTCTTCCACTGCGACAGCCGGCGCGAGTCCTTCGCGCAGCTGCCGGAGGAGAGCGCCTGCGACGTCGCCATAGTCGGCGGCGGCGAGAGCGCGCTGAGCTGCATGATGTTCCTGCGCGGCTTCCGCCCCCGCTCCCGCTTCACGATCTACACGCCGATGCTGCCGATGAGTCGCGGCGAGAGCTTTCTCGAGAACCGGGTCTTCTCGAATCCCGACGAGGTCGAATGGACGGCGCTCGACCAGACCACCCGGCGCGATTTCGTCAAGCACTCCGATCGCGGCGTCTTCGACCCGCCCAGCCTGGCGGCGATCGCCTATGACGACCGCTGCCGGTTCGTCACCGGACGGGTCACCGGGGTTTCGGCGGCGGGAAGCGGCCCCGGCGTGCGCCTCCGCCACGAGTCGCCCGAGGGGGTGATGGGCCCCGAGCACGACTACGTGGTCAACTGCACCGGGTTCGACCTCCTGGCCCAGCTGCGCACGCTCTTCCCAGTGGAGACCCGGGAGGCGATCGAGGAGCGGGTCGGCAAGCTCTGGGACACGCCGGCGGGAACCGAGGTGCCGATCGGCCGCCACCTCGAGCTGCGGGAGATGCAGCCCCGGCTTCAGATTCCGGGACTGGCCGGCCTGAGCCAGGGCCCCGGCTTCGCCAACCTCGGCGCCCTGGGCCTGCTCGCCAACCGGGTCCTGCAGCCCCTCTTCGAAGAGCGGGCTCCTTCCCCGCCAACCGATCGCATGTCTATAAATACTTGACAGAATTTTTTCCATCTAATAGGGTCGCGTGATGATGGTAGGTACCGGCGGGCGGGGGTACGTTGGGGTTGTCGCAGCGCTCGTCGCTGTGCTCGTGGCGGCAATGCTGGCGACGGGCTGCGGCAGCTCCGATTCCGGCGAAGCGGCGACCTTCGACGGCAGCGGATACCCGAACAGCGACCTCGCCAACACCCGCAGCACCAGCGGGCCGATCAAAGCGTCCTCGGTGGAAGAACTCAAAGTCGCCTGGACGCTGCCGATCAACGCGGAAAGCGCTTTCGGCAGCCATGCGTCGCCGCCGATCGTCAGCAAAGGCGTCGTCTACTCACAGGACCTGGCCTCGAACGTGCAGGCGATCGAGGCGGACAGCGGCGACGTCCTCTGGCAGAAAAAATACGAACTGCCCGACCACGGACCGAACGGCGTGGTCGTCCAGGACGGGCTGGTGCTGGGTGCGACGCCCAACGCCGCCTTCGCGCTCGACCAGGAAACCGGCAAGCAGATCTGGTCGGTGCAGCTGATCAAGAAAGAAGTCGAAGGCATCGACATGGCGCCCGGCTATCACGACGGCGTCGTCTTCGTCTCGACCGTGCCGGTGAACGTGAGTGAATTCTACGGTGGAGGTGGGGTCGGAACGCTCTGGGCGCTGGACGCCAAAACGGGCAAAAAACTTTGGCATTGGGACACCGTGCCGAAAGACCTCTGGGGCAAACCCGACGTCAACTCCGGCGGTGGGCTCTGGTACCCGCCGGCCTTCGACGGCAAGGGCTCGATGTACGTCGGCGTCGGCAACCCGGGGCCCTTCCCGGGCACCGAAGACGAACCGTGGGGCTCGAGCCGGCCCGGACCGAATCTCTACTCGGACGCTCTGGTCAAACTCGACGAGAAAACCGGCAAGGTCGAGTGGTACTACCAGGTCACCCCCCATGCGCTCTACGACTGGGACTTCCAGAACCCGCCGATCCTGATCGCCGCCGGCGGCAAGGAACTCGTGGTCGGCGCGGGCAAGTCCGGATTCGTCGTCGCGCTCGATGCCAAGTCCGGCAAGCCGGTATGGAAAAAAGCCGTCGGCAAGCACAACGGCCACGACGACGACGGCCTGCTGGCGATGCGCGGCGAAACCTCGAAGCTGAAGCTGCCGATGACGGTCTATCCCGGCTCGCTCGGCGGGGTGATCTCGCCGATGTCGACCGACGGCAAATCCATCTTCGTGCCGGTGATCAACTCGCCGCTCGAAGTCACCAGCCAAACCGAACGCCAGGAACCGGGGCCGCTGAACGGCGAACTCGTCGCCCTCAACGCCAAAACCGGTGCGACCGAGTGGAAGCACGAATTCCCCAGCGCCCCGCCCTTCGGCTTCACCACGGTCGCCAACGACATCGTCTTCTCGACGACCTACGACGGCCAGGTCCAGGCCTTCGAGACCGGCAACGGCAGGCTTGCCTGGCAGGAAACGCTGCCCGCCGGGACCAACGCCGGCGTCACCGTCGCCGAGGACATGGTGATCGCACCGGCCGGCCTCGCCGCCTCCGAAGGCCAGACGCCGCAGCTCGTCGCCTTCCGCCTCGGCGGCTGAGCAGCGCGGATCGAGAGGGTCGAGGGTCGCGGCGGTCGACCCCGGCGACGGCATGCCCGCAGGGAACCTAGACGTTTATGGCCCCAAAATTCTTACGATATTCATGCGGATTTCGGGCGCGTAGCCAGATTCTGGTGTCGAATCGGCGGACATGCCGCAGCAGCGGCTGAACCGCGACACAGGGAGGTCCGCATTGAACCGCGTCAGTCTTCGCATCGACGTGATCGTGGCCATCGCAGCGCTGAGCGCCCTTTTTCTTCTGATGACCGGCGCAGCCACTGCCGCTCAACCCTACGGCAAGGACGGCGTAATCCATGCCTGTTTCAAAGCCAAGGGCAAGAACAAGGGGGCGCTTCGGGTAGTTCCCGCTGCACGTGGCTGCAAGAGGCTGCGCGGCTGGCGACCGATAGCCTGGAGCGCCAATGGCTCGTCCGGCGCATTGGGGCAGAACGGCTCCCAGGGAGCCGGCGGAGGTCGCGGTGAGCAGGGCGAGGCCGGGCCGGAAGGAAAACAAGGACTGCAGGGTCTGGCCGGACAGGTCGAGGAATCGCTCGTCGAAACGGTCAAAACCCAGTCGGCCGAAATCAAAGCGCTGACCGACCAGCTGACGACCTTGGAAGGCACCGTCGAGGGCGCCTGCGCTCAGCTCACCGCGCTGACCGACCAGACGAACGACATCGTCACCGGTGTCACCAGTCTCGACCTGAACAATGCCCTGGAGCTGATCGGCGCGGTCATCGCCTTCCCGAACCTGCCGGCGACCCTGGAAACGTTCGAATGCGAGTAGGTGGGTTGCCGTAGTCGGCTTTGGCAAGGGGACCGCGGGGCGTTCAACCGCCACGCCGCGGTCCCCTTCCTCGCCGGTTACTACATTTTCTTTGACTATATTTGTGCAATTTGATACGAAGACTGCTCCCCCCTCAAGGGGTGGTCGCGTCCGCACCGGCCGCGACGCAGACATCTAAAGAAAGGGAGCGGGAGATGATTCGCAATCTGAAGGCCCTGGGCCTTGCCCTCGTCGCGGCTGTGGCGTTAACGGCGACGATGGCGTCGGCGGCCCACGCCGAAGCGCAGTTCACAAGCGAAATCGAATTGCAGCAAACCACACTGACAGCGGAACAGGAGAGCGTCGCGACAGTCAAGTTCGTCCTCGCCGGCCAGGAACTCGTCTGCCAGCAGGTCAACTTCGACGGGCCGCTTTTGCCCGACCAGCAAGCCACACTTACGCCAGCCCATACGACGTGCAAAATGTATGGGGTGGAGGCGAAAGTTACAGGGTTTGCCGCGGGAGAATGCGACTATTTGATGTATGCGGCGGGAGGGGTTGACTTGAAATGCGCAGCCGGAAAAGACGTGAAAATAGACGTCTCAACCTGCACGATCACAATCAAACCCCAAGACAACCTCATGAAAACCACGTACAAACAGGAGGCGTACAAACCCAAAGACGACTTTACAGTCACCTGGAATGTAACCAACCTCGAATACACGTATGAAGGCGGGATGTTCTGCGAAATGTTCTCCGGGGTGAAAGTGAATACCCTTTTCAAAGACGGGAAAATCATCGGCGCCATGACAGTGATCGGCGAAGACATCGTCAACAAAAAACCGGTTGGCATCGGCTGGGACGCAGAATAGGAGTTTGCCCTACCGGCCCTCTCTGGATCGAGCGGCCTGAGCTACGGGATGCCGGCCTGGCTGGCATCCCGTAGTCTCTCTTCATGTCCGCGACCGAGCAGCTAGCCGAGGCGGGTGCCGTTGCCCGCGCCTACTTCGAAGCGGTCGCCGCGCGGGATCTCGACGCGATGACTGGGTTCTACGAGCCAGGCGGGACGGGTGAGATCCACGGCCTGGTCGAGCTGGTCGCGCCGCACGGCTACCGGGCCTGGTTCGCCAACCTCTTCGCCGCCTTCCCCGACTTCCGCTTCGAGATCCTCGACGTCGTCGCCGAGGGCGAGAAAGCAGCGGTGCGCTGGCGCGCAACTGGCACCTTCAATGGCGAGGCGCAGTTCGAAGGCATGGACCCGACCGGAGAGCGAGTCGACCTCAGCGGCTGCGACATGCTGACGATCCGCAACGGCAAGATCCAGCGCAACGAGGCCTACATGAACGGCGCTCAGATGGCCCAGCAGCTGGGCGCGCTACCGCCACCCGGCTCGTTGGCCGAGAAGGCAACGCTCGCCGCCCTCAACCTGAAGACGCGGCTGAGCCGAGCACTGCGCCGCAGCTGAGAGACCCCCCTGGATCTTCGCCGCGATGCCAACTGCCGCAGAGCGTCTCCCCCACGTCGACGAGCACTCCCTGGAGATCGCCGCCACCCCGGCAGCCGTCTGGCCGGCACTCTCACGAGTCGCCGAGGGATCGTTTGGATCGCCCGCGACCGGCCGGGTCGCGCGCCTGCTCGGCTGCGCCGACGTCGAGCCCTCGGGCCCTCGCCCCCTCGGGGCCGGCTCCACCTTCCCCGGCTTCCACGTCGAGGCAGCCAGGCCGGGCAGGGTCCTGGCGCTGGCCGGCAGCCACCGCTTTTCCGACTACGCCCTGATCTTCCACCTCGACGACCTCGGCGGCGAGCGAACCCTCCTCCGTGCCGAGACGCGCGCCACCTTCCCCGGCCTCGAGGGAGCGGCCTACCGCACCCTGGTGATCCGGACCCGCGGCCACGTACTGGTCACCCGCCGCCTGCTCGCTGCCGTCAAACGGCGAGCCGAGCGGATCGGGACGGTCGCTGGGGGGAGTGCATTGGAGTGAGGGCTCGCCGGTGACCGAGATCGAGGGAGGCGGGACCCCGCCGAAGGAGGAATCGGGCGGCCCACGACTTGCCGTTCTGTTGGCGATGGCAATGTTCGTGCTCGTCGTCGACACGTCGTTGATGAACGTCTCCATCGCCTCGGTGGTTCGCGACCTCGACACGACCGTCAGCGGACTTCAGGCCGCCATCGCCCTGGAGGCGCTGGTATCGGCCGCATTCATCCTGATCGGAAGCAAGGTCGGTGATCTGATCGGACGAAAGCGGGCGTACGGGTTGGGCCTGGTCGCCTACGCGACCGGCGCCCTGGCGATGGCATTGGCACAGGGTCTTGCTCCGGTTGTCATCTTCTGGGCAATCGTGGGTGGGCTGGGAGCGTCGTTGATGCTGCCGGCCATGCAGTCGCTGATCCACGGCAACTTCGAGGGGGCTGCCCAAAAAAAGGCCTACGCCATGGTCGGCGCAGCCGCGGCGATCGCCGCTGCGGTCGGGCCGCTGCTCGGGGGCTTCATCACCACCTACGTGACCTGGCGACTCGCGTTCGCGCTCGAGGTGGTCGTCATCGCGATTGTTCTTTCGGGCATGGGACTGATCCGCGATGTGCCGTACACGGGGCTTCGGCAAATCGACGCGGTTGGAGCGAGCTTGTCCGTCCTGGCGATGGGCGGCATCGTGCTCAGCATCCTTGTCTGGCAGGAGGGTGGCGAGGCCGTCGCCGAGCTGATGGCGCTCGGAGGGATCGCGCTCGCGGCGCTCGTCCACTGGCTCAGGCGCCGCAGGCGTAGAGGAAAGCCGACGCTGGTTGACCCGGATCTGTTCAAGTCGAAGGTATTCAGGCTCGGAATATCCCAACAGGCGCTCCAGCAGATTGCCCTGGGCGGCATCATGATCGCCCTGCCGATCTACCTGCAGATGGTGTTCGAGTACAACGCGATGGAGGCCGGACTCTCGCTGGCGCCGCTCTCGCTCAGCATGTTCGGAATGGCGATCCTGGCGGCGAGGAGAGCGGGAACGCGACGTCCGAGCAGCCTGATCAGGCTGGGATTCGCCCTCTTTTCGACCGGCATTGCCCTGCTGCTTCCGATCGTGCCGCGCGCGGACTCCGGCTGGTATCTCGTGATCCCGCTGGTGGTCGCGGGATTGGGCCTGGGCCTGCTGGTGTCCCAGCTCAACAACTACACGCTGGCCCCGATCTCCGAGGAGCGCGTCAGCGAGGCCGCCGGCCTGAACTCCGCCGCCGGCTCGTTCGGGTTGTCGTTCGGATTGGCGTTCGCCGGCGCCATCCTGCTGGCGACCCTCTCCGTCGCCTTCACCCAGATGTCAGACGACAGCACGGTGCTTGCCCCGGCCGAGAAGGAGCGCGTGGCAAAGGTGCTCGAGGACGACGCAGAGGTGATGAGCAACACCGAGTTGGAGAAGCTGCTCGCCGGTGAGCCAAAGGCAACCCGGGAGGAGATCACCAGCATCAACACGGATGCAAGACCGATCGCCCTTCAGGTGGCCCTGCTCGTTCCCTTCCTCGCCGGCCTCATCGGCCTGATCAACTCCTTCCGCATGACGCGAACGCCAGAACCCAAGCCATCGGGATCAGGCGAGACCGTCCTGGCCTGAGCAAGGCGAGATCGACGATCCGCAGGCCACGCAAACACGGACGCCGCCCAACCGGCACAACCCACTCGCACGTCCGCCCAGTCACGGCCGCAACGGTCTCCCTGATCGTCTCGCCGCCAAACTTCGCCCATGCGGTCCGCAGTGCGTCCTCGCCGATGTCCACCAGGATGCTTGCTCGTCGGCGGCTGTCGCTGCCTGGCAGAGCCGCGGGTTCGAGAGATACCGCTACGGGGATTCGAACCCCGGTTTCCGGACTGAGAAAAGCCTGAATGCGTTGCGGCTGTTTGCGGCTGTTTGGCGATTTCGCAGTCTGATCGGGAATAGCGGCAAAACGAGGGCATCTGGGCAACGATCTTTTGCGGCTATTTGCGGCTGGCAGGGGGCGCCCTGTTGCTTTTTTGTTGCCGAGCGGCGGCATGCTGTTACCCGAGGGGTGGCGCTGACTCTGGCTCGTCCGTGGAAGAGGCATGGACCGAACGCCAGGGCAATTCCTGGCAGCGAAAGGAATGACCATGACCCAGCTAGCGAAGACCTCCGCCCCAGGCATCTACCGCGCCCACGGAGCGAAGTGCAGCGGCACCAGCCGCTGCGACTGCCCCTACGTGATCATGTGGCGCCACCGCGGCCGCCAGCACAAAGAAACCTGCCGCACCTTCAACGAAGCGCGCGAGAAGAAGGCGCTCCGCGACTCGGTCGACAGCAAACCGGTCGAGCGAACCCGCTTCGGGGACTACTTCCCGGAATGGATCGAGACCTACGCCGGACGCACCCAGTGCCCTTCGGCGCGAGGGCGAGGAGGTCGGGCGCGGCCGCGTGCAGCGGTTGATGCGCAAGGCCGAGATCCAAGGCGCAAAGCGGCGGGGGAAGGTCTGGCGCACGACAAGGCCTGACCCGCTCGCCCACCGCCGGCCCGAC
>DASSXC010000275.1:0-11809 GCA_035704205.1 Solirubrobacterales bacterium
GGACCTCGTCGAGCTGCGCCGGAGCCTCGAGCACCCGCGGCGAGATCCGGGCCGCCAGCTCCTCCAGCGTCTCCTCGGGGTCGTAGACCACCGGGAAGCTGATCTTGACCAGGCCGCGAGGCGTGCTGGCCACGAGCAGCGGCCCGAAGGGAGAGTCGACGGTCGCGTAGGCGACGTCGAGCAGGCCCTCGGCCGCGGCACGCTCGGCGAGCCTCTCCAGCGACTTCCTCATGCCAGCTCCTTCCTCAATCGCTTGATCCCCTCGTGCAGACTGCGCCGAGCCGCTGCCGGGGAGCAGCCGAGCGCCGCGGCGATCTCGGCGTGGGGCAGGTCGCAGGCGTAACGCAGCTCCACCGCGGCACGCTGCTTCGGTGGCAGGGCTCCGACCAGATCCCATATCCCCTCGTCCAGCTCGGGCTCGATGGTCGCCCCCGCCAGCTCCTCCGGCTCGGCTACGGGCACCGGTCGCCGCCCGTTTGAGCGATGGTGGTCGATCGCCTTGCGGTGAGCGATGGTCAGCAGCCAGCCACGTAGGTTGCGGTCGTTGTCCAGCTTCGGATAGGCCCGCAGCGCCGCCAGGAACGTCTCCTGAAAGCAGTCCTCGGCATCGCCACGTCCAACCGCACCGCGCAGCACCGCCATCACATCGGCGGCATGCTCGTCGAGGAGGACTTGGAACGGAGGCAATGTGGTCACCTGTGGGATTAAACGCCTCGGACCTCTCGAACGTGAGGCGACCGCACGACGAGAGCTGCATTGACCACGCTATACGGGGCAAATGCAGCTCTCGTGCTCGAATACGCTGCGCTGATGAGCTTGAGAGAGATCGTGGCGGATGCCCTGGCCGAGGACGTCGGTGCTGGAGACGTCACCTCTGAAGCGACCGTGGCCGAGGGTGCCCGTGGGCGGGCTCGGGTCGTGCAGAAGCAGCCCGGCGTTGTGTTTGGCCTCACCGTCGTGGCGGAGACGATGCGCCAGTGCGGGGTGGAGGACGTCGACAACCTGGTCGTCGAGGGGCAGTGGCGGGAGGAGGTGCCGGCGGAGATCCTGCTGGCGGGTGGTCCGGCGAGGGGCCTGCTCGCGGCCGAGCGCACCGCGCTCAACTTTCTTGGGCACCTCTCCGGAATCGCGACGCTGACCGCGCGATTTGTCGAGGCGGTTGCGGGCACGGGCGCCCGCATCCTCGACACGCGCAAGACCACGCCGGGCCTGCGTGAGCTGGAGAAGGCGGCGGTGGCGGCCGGTGGAGGCGGCAATCACCGTATGGGCCTCTACGACGCGATCCTGATCAAGGAGAACCACATCGCCCTGGCCGGAGGCGTGGCCAGAGCGATCCACGCGGTTCGCTCGGCGCAGCCGGGGATGCCGCTGGAGATCGAGTGCCGCAACCTCGACGAGGTCGCTTACGCACTTGGCGCCGGGGCGGACCGCTTGCTGCTCGACAACATGGATCCCGAGGCGCTGCGGCAAGCTGTCGGCCTACGCGACTCAGAGCGTGGCCCCGATGGGCCGAAGCTGGAGGCCTCGGGCGGGGTCAACCTCGAGACCGTGCGGGCCATCGCAGAAACCGGTGTCGACTTCATCTCGGTCGGCGCCCTGACGCACTCGGCGCCGACGCTCGACTTCTCGATGTTGATCGAGCCCGCCTGAAGCCGGCACGGGCGGGCTTGCCGCCTACTGGTGCGCGCTACCCCCCGCGACCGTCAGATTCAGGTGCATTTCGGTTGGGTGGATCGTGCAGATGAACTTGTAGGTGCCGCGCTTGTTGAACGTGTGGGCGAGGTTGATGCCCCTGGCGCTCGTCGCCGGCGAGCGGACGTCGCCCCCGGGGCCTTTCGTCTTGACGATGTGATGCCGCACGCCACCGACCCAGCGGAACTCCAGCTTCGTCCCGGCCGCGATCGTCTTCTTGGCCGGCGAGAGGAAGTTGTTGCCGACCGTGATCGTCGCCTCCGGCTCACCGCGAGCGTGGGCGCCTGGGGTCACCGCGGCCGCAACCAGGGCGATCACCGCGATCGAGCCGAGCATCCTTCTCCAGTGCATCTCCAGCCTCCTCCTGACGGTTGCGGGTGTTACGGACGGCTGCCGCCGGGGGTTCACTTGAGCAGCCGGGAAAGCCGCCGATCCTTGAGCACGCGCCCGGCCGTCTGCTCCTTGGGACAGTAGTTGGTCTGGTGCTCGGCGAAGAAGACGGCCTCGATCGTCGTGCCGCAGCGCGGGCAGGGCTCGCCCTCGCGCTTGTGGATCCGCAGTGGCATCGGCAGTTTGTCGGGGAGCTCCGCGCCGATCGTCTCCTCGTAGTGGTCGATCGCGTCGCCGAGCACATGGAGGGCGGCGTGCAGGCGTTCCACCTCCTCGTCACTCAGCTCCGATCCCTGCTTGAAGGGGGAGAGCCGCGCCTCCCAGAGGATCTCGTCGACCCAGGAGCGGCCGATGCCGGCGATGTCGCGCTGGTGACGGAGGAGCGGGTGCAGGTGGCGTGGTTGGTCGATCGCCGCGGCGAAGGCGTCGAGCAGCGGTGCCGGCCACGCCTCGGGGCCGAGCGTCGCGACCGCTTCGTCCTCGTCGACCGCCTCGGTGGCGAGCAGCTTGGCCCAGGCGCGCTGCTTGGTGCCGAGCTCACGCAGGCGCAGCTCGCGCCCGTCCTCGAGCCGCAGGAGGATGCGCGAGGCCCGGTCTTTGGGCGAGGCCCGTTTGTCGAAGGTCCGCAGGCGCCCGGCCGACATCAGATGGATCAGCAGGGCCAGATCGCCGAGCTCGACGACCGGCATCTTGCCGACGCGGCGGACCCCGGCGATCTCCCGCCCAGCCAGCTCCTCGAGCGGCGGCTCGAAGGTCTTCATCACGTTCATTCCCGGCGCCAGCGCCGATTCGACTGTCGTCCCCGAGACGGCGGAATCGAGCCTACGCACCGTGATCTCGACCTCGGGAAGCTCGGGCATGGGGAGAGAGTAGACTTGTGCTCAGTTCATTCGACTGGACTCAGGCGAAGGCCATGCCAGCGAACATATGACCCGCGAGGCCCTTGCAGGGCCGTTCGAGGTATCCGGAATGAGAGAGCTGCCGACGATCAACGAGCCGGTTCCAATGCTCGACCTCTCCCCAGGCGAGGTCGAGGAGATGTCGCGCGAGGTGCGCGAGCTGGCCCGCGAGCGCGACGCGGTGATCCTCGCCCACAACTACCAGGTGCCCGAGGTGCAGGAGGTGGCCGACTACACCGGCGACTCGCTTGGCCTCTCGCGGGTGGCCGCCGATTCCAGCGCCTCGACGATCGCCTTCTGCGGGGTGCACTTCATGGCCGAGACCGCCTCGATCCTCTCGCCGCAGAAGACGGTGCTGATCCCGGACCTCGATGCCGGCTGCTCGCTGGCCGACTCGATCAGCGCCGACGAACTGCGCAACTGGAAGGCCCGCCACAGCGCCGACGCGGTCGTGGTCATGTACGTCAATACCTCGGCCGAGGTGAAGGCGGAGACCGACTACTGCTGCACCTCCTCCAACGCGGTCAAGGTCGTCGAGCACATCCTGCGCGAGCACGGCCCCGACACCGAAATCCTCTTCGGCCCCGACATGTGGCTCGGCTCCTACGTCGAGCGCGAGACCGGCCACTCGATGCACGTCTGGCCGGGCGAGTGCCACGTCCACGCCGGCATCCGGCCCGACGACATCCGCGCCCAGCGCGAAGCCCATCCCGACGCCGAGTTCCTCGTCCACCCCGAGTGCGGCTGCGTCACCCAGGTGATGGAGTTCGTCGCCGCCGGCGAAGTCGACGAGGAGGGCGTGCACATGCTCTCCACCGGGCAGATGCTCGACTACGTCCAGCAGCGCCCCGACGGCGAGTACATCGTCGCCACCGAGAACGGCATGCTGCACCCGCTCCAGCAGGCCGCGCCCGACGCGAGCCTGATCGAGGCCAACCGGATGGCCTACTGCAAGTACATGAAGATGATCACGCTGCCGAAGCTGCGCGACGCGCTGCGCGAGATGAAGTTCGAGGTCAGCGTCCCGGCCGAGATCGCCGAGCGCGCCCGGGTGCCGATCGAGCGCATGGTGTCGATTGGCTGACGCTAGATAAAGTCCTGGCATGGCCCAGGCAAGCGCCGAGGAGACGATCAACCGCGAGCAGCTTCACGAGCTCGCCCAGCAGCTTCGCGTCGACTCGGTTCGCGCCGCCGCGGCGGCTAATTCCGGCCACCCGACCTCCTCGATGTCGGCCGCCGACCTGACGGCGGTGCTGCTGACGCGCTTCCTGCGCTACGACTTCTCCGCGCCCGAGAACACGGCGAACGACCACCTCGTCTTCTCCAAGGGCCACGCCTCGCCGCTGCTCTACAGCCTCTACAAGGCGGCCGGGGCGATCGACGACGAGGAGCTGCTCACCTTCCGCGAGTTCGGCTCGCGCCTGCAGGGTCACCCGACCCCGGAAATCCCCTGGGTCGACGTGGCGACCGGCTCGCTCGGCCAGGGCCTGTCGATCTCGGTTGGGATCGCGCTTGCCGGCAAGCGCCTCGAGTCGGCGGACTTCCGCGTCTGGGTTCTCTGTGGCGACTCCGAGCTGGCCGAGGGCTCGATGTGGGAGGCCTTCGAGCACGCCGGCCACGCCGGCCTCGACAACATGATCGCGATCGTCGATGTCAACCGCCTCGGCCAGCGAGGCCCGACGATGCACGAGTGGGACACCTCCTCGTGGGCGGCCCGTGCCGCCGCCTGCGGCTGGGACGTGCAGGAGATCGACGGGCACGACCTGGAGGCGATCGACGCGGCCTACGCGCGGGCCCTCGCCGCCGACGTCCCCGCGGCGATCTTCGCCCGCACCAAGAAGGGCTCCGGCGTCGCCGCCGTCGAGGACCAGCCGAACCAGCACGGCAAGCCGCTGGCCGACCCCGAGGCGGCGGTCGAGGAGCTGGGCGGCATCCGCTCGCTGCGGGTCGAGGTTCAGTCGCCGCCCCCGGCGCAGCCTTACGAGATCGAGACGACTTCGGTCGAGCGACCCTCCTACGAGGTCGGCGAGAAGGTCGCCACCCGCGGCGCCTACGGCGACGCCCTCGCCTGGATCGGCTCGATCGACGAGAAGGTCGTCGCTCTCGACGGCGAGGTCGGCAACTCGACCTACGCCGAGCGCTTCGCCGCCAAGCACCCCGACCGCTTCTTCGAGCTGTACATCGCCGAGCAGCAGATGGTCGCCGCCGCGGTTGGCCTGCAGACGCGCGACTGGAAGCCGTTTGCCTCCTCGTTCGGCGCCTTCCTCAGCCGTGCCTACGACTTCGTCCGCATGGCGGCGATCTCCGATGCCGACCTGAAGCTCTGCGGCTCGCACGTCGGCGTATCGATCGGCCCCGACGGTCCCTCGCAGATGGCGCTCGAAGACATCGCCTCGCTGCGCGCGGTCTACGGCAGCGTCGTGCTCTACCCGAGCGACGCCAACCAGGCCGTGCACCTCCTCGACGCGATGCGCGAGCACCGCGGCATCAGCTACCTGCGGACGACCCGCGAGGCGACGCCGGTGCTCTACGGGGCGGGGGAGGGCTTCGAGATCGGCGGCAGCCGCACCCTGCGCTCCAGCGCCGAGGACCAGATCACCCTGATCGGCGCCGGGATCACCCTGCACGAATGCCTCGCCGCGGCGGAGCAGCTTGCCGGCAAGGGAATCGTCGCGCGGGTGATCGACCTCTACTCGGTCAAGCCGGTCGACGCCGAGACGATCCTCACCGCCGCCGGGGAGACCAAGGCGATCGTCACCGTCGAGGACCACTGGGCCGAGGGAGGCATCGGCGAGACCGTCGCCGGCATCCTCGCCGAAGCCGCCGCCAGCACCCCGCTCGTCCGCCTGGCGGTCAGCGGGCGCCCCGGCAGCGGCCCCCCCAAGGACCTGCTCGCCGCTGCAGGCATAGACGCGGCAAGCATCGTTGCCGCGGCTGAACAAGCAGTCGGCTAAGCCGCAGGCGCGAGGTCCAGGCGGCGGCTCTCGGTCGCCATGTGGTCGTCGAAGGCGGCGCTGACCTGGACGTCGTAGCGCTTGTCCGGGTCGATCTCCTCGGGCCATTGGACCGTGCCGCTGGGATCCGCCGCCTCGATGGTTCGGGTCAGCGGCTGAACGCGGGCCATGTCCGGTGAGTTGACGGTGACCACCAGGCCGTGCAGCGCGCGGCCTTCGGCCGACTCCGCCTCGTAGTCGATCAGCAGCTCGTTGCCCTCGCGGCGCGCCTGCACCTCTTTGAGGACCGGCGGGGCGGGCGGCGCTGCCTTTTTGGCCACCGCGGCTTCGGCTGGCAGGTCGGGAGCGATCGTGCTCGGGTCGTCCCACTGCGAGTGACCGCAGGGGCCCACCGGGCTGTCGCCGTCGAAGGGCAGCTTGATCCTCGGCACCTTCGTCCCTCCCCAGTGGCCCGGCCAGAGCAGCCAGCGCCACTCGGGTTGGTGCTCGTCGACGATCTCCAGGCGCACCTCGGGGCTGCGCCGGGCGCCGTCGGCAAAGTCCCACCATGCCCCGGTCGGGTGTTTGCCTGGCGAGAAGTAGGAGGCATGCGAGCCGCGGGCCACGTAGACGAAGGGCCGCTCGGTGCCGGGCAGGACGTCGACCTGGTGCCAGCGGCGCACCTGGGCCTCCTTGTGCTGCGCGTAGACGGCGTAGTCGGGGACGTCGTTCTCGTCGAGGCGAAGCTGGATCATCTCCCAGTCGCCCTCGTGGAGACCGGCGCCGAAGAGGCTCCCGAGCAGGTTGAAGTCGTTGTAGACGTAGAAGAACCAGTACTGCAGCCACCAGCGCCCCTTGGAGTCCTCCGCCGCTCGCCCGTACATGCGGTTGCGGTAGCGCGGGTTCCGGTGCAGCTCCTGGGCGATCTTGGCGTAGTCACCGCCCCTGCAGCCGATCAGGTCGGAGGCCTTGACCGCCACCTTGCCCTCGTATTCGTCGGGGACGAGGAAGGGGAGGGAGAGCTTGGGCTTCCCGTCGGTCGGCGTGGCGGCGGCGATCAGCTTCTCGCCCTGCATCAGCCGGCTCTCCTTCCAGTCGGTCCAGGCTTCGGCGGAGTCGGCGAAGTAGGACTCGTTCGAGTCGTACTTCAACAGCGGCCGGTGTCGTTCCAGCAGGACGTTCCTGTCGATGCTCATCGCGGTGGCAGATCAGAGTACACAGATTTGATCGAGCGGCTTCCCTCGCTCGCCCCGGGGGTGAAATGCGAAGAAGCGCTAACAATTCGCTAAGCTGCCGCACATCGATCGCTGGGCGGGGTATTGCGCGCGATTCGGCGCGCAGGAGTAACCCTGTACCTGGAGAAGGACCCCCGGGCATGGCCAGAGGCAGAAAGAACAAGCAGGGCGGCGAGCCGTCGGCAGCGCGCAACCGCAAGGGCGGCGCGCCGATCATCGAGATGCGCGACGTGACCAAGGTCTATTCCGGCGGCCACATGGCGCTCGACCGCGTCTCGCTGGCGATCGACCGCGGCGAGTTCGTCTTCCTCGTCGGTCCCACCGGCTGCGGCAAGTCCACCCTGATCAAGATGCTGATCCGCGAGCTTTCGGCCACCGACGGCAGCGTGCGCATCGCCGGGCGCGACATCGGCGCGATGGCGGAGAAGAAGATCCCCCAACTTCGCCGCAATATCGGCACTGTCTTCCAGGACTTCAAGCTTCTCCCCGACCGCACCGTCTACGACAACGTCGCCTACGCGCTGCAGGTGCTCGGCGCCCACCGCGGCGAAATCCGCCGCCAGGTGCCGGAGATCCTCCGCCTGGTCGGCCTCTCGACCAAGCTGCACAGCTATCCCGACGAGCTCTCCGGCGGCGAGCAGCAGCGCGTCTCGATCGCCCGCGCCTTCGTCAACCACCCGCCGCTGCTGCTCGCCGACGAGCCCAGCGGCAACCTCGACCCGGTCACCTCGATCGGCGTGATGCAGCTGCTCTACCGGATCAACAAGACCGGCACGACCGTCGTCGTCGTCACCCACGATCGCGAGATGGTCGACAACATGCGCCGCCGCGTGATCGAGCTCTACGAGGGCCGCGTCGTCCGCGACGAGGTCAGCGGCGGCTACACCGAGGAGTCGACCTCCGAGTTCGGCCTGCGCATGCGGGCCGAGATGGGTGTCGCCCCCGAGGGACAGACCAACGGCCACACCAGCGAGTCGCTCTTCTAGGTCATGTCACGACTTCTCTTCTTCACCCAGGAGGCATTTCGCGCGCTGCGCCGCAACGGCGCGCCGAGCATGGCGGCGGTCGTCACCACGGTCGTCACCGTGATCCTGCTCGGCGTCCTGATCCCGATCTTCCAGACTACGCAGGCGAAGAGCGACCAGGTCCGCGACAGCCTCGAGTTCCGCGTGGCGATCTACGACGACGCGACCAAACCGGAAATCGCCAAGCTGGAAGACCAGCTTCTGGCGATCCCGCACGTCTCCTCGGTTTCCCTGATCACCAAGGCCGAGGCGCTGAAGGAACTTACCGCCGACCTGGGCAAGGAGAAGAGCGGCGAACTGCTCACCCAGCTTCATTCCAACCCGCTGCCGGCGAACTTCCAGGTCAAGGCCGACGACGCCGGCAACCTCGATGCGGTGCGGGCCGCGGTGACGCCGCCGGGGCCGAACGGCAAGCCGCAGCCGATCTCGCCGATCATCCAAGACGTCTTCGACCGCCAGGAAGACTCGAAGAAGATCGAGCAGGTGACCAGCGCCCTGAAGATCGTCCTCACGGTGATCACGGCCCTGCTGATCGCCGCCTCGCTGATGCTGGTCGGCAACACGATCCGGCTCTCGATCTACACCCGCCGCCGCGAGGTCGAGGTGATGCGCCTGGTTGGCGCTACCCGCTGGTTCATCCGCTGGCCGTTCATGATCGAGGGGGTCGTGGTCGGCTTCCTCGGCGGCCTGATAGCCATACTTATCCTGTGGCTGGGCAAGCTGACGATCGTCGACCCGCTGAGCGACAGCATCGGCTTCCTCGCGGCTCAGAACAGCACCACGCTCTCCTTCCCGGCGCTGGTCGCGATCCTCTTCGGCGCCGCCGTGCTCGTCTCGGCGGTGGGCTCGGGCATCACCCTGCGCCGCTTCCTCAAGGTCTGATTCGCCGGTGAGCGCTGGGCGGATCGTCGGCCTGACGGCCGCGCTGCTTGCGATGCTCGCGGCGGGCCTCTGGCTCGGCGGGCACCCGGCGAAGATGCCGCCGCCGCTGCGCGACGTCTTCGTCGACGACTCCGCCGGCCTGACGGCCGAAGCAAGCGAACTGATCGAAGACAACTACTACCGCCAGGTCGAGCAGGGCAACCTGGTCGACTCCTCCTTGCAGGGCATGGTCCGCGGCCTGCGCCGCCGCTACGGCGACCGCTTCTCCGACTACTTCTCGCCGCAGATGCTGACCCGCTTCAACGAGGAAATCGAA
The DNA here is from genome assembly GCA_035704205.1 of Solirubrobacterales bacterium. Lineage (GTDB taxonomy): Bacteria > Actinomycetota > Thermoleophilia > Solirubrobacterales > 70-9 > VRUE01. Next base: position 9,373 of record DASSXC010000275.1, read on the forward strand.
GGGCGCTTCTCGGGGATTGGCCTCAGCGTCTCCGGTGTCGAAGACGGGTTGCGGGTCGTCAGCGTCTTCAAGCACTCGCCGGCCGAACGGGCCGGGCTCGAGGTCGGCGACACGATCGTCTCGGTCGACGGCCGCTCGATCGCCGGGCTCAGCTCCAACGCCGCCACCGCCCTGATCAAGGGCCCGGAAGGGACCGAGGTGACGGTCGGGGTGCGGGACGGCGAGGACGGCGCGACCCGGCAGGAGCACATCGTCCGCGCGCAGATCTCGGTGCCGGTGGTCAGCGGCAAACTGAAAACGGTGGGAGGCAGGAAGGTCGGCTACGTCCGCCTCGCGGCTTTCAGCGAGGGCGCCCACGGCGCCCTGCGAAGGGCGGTGCGCAAGCTGCGGGAGCAGGGAGCGCGGAGCTTGGTGCTTGACCTGCGCGGCAACGGCGGCGGCCTGCTCGAGGAGGCGGTGCTGACCGCGAGCATCTTCCTGCCCGAGGGCGAAACCGTGGTCTCGACCGATTCGCGCACGCAGGGCCACGCTGTCTACGAGACCAAGGGCGGGAACCTGCCCTCGCTGCCGATCGTCGTTCTGATCGACCGCAACACGGCCTCGGCGGCGGAGATCCTCGCCGCAGCGCTGGCCGACGACGCCGACGCGACCACCGTGGGTACGCGCTCCTACGGCAAGGGCGTCTTCCAGCAGGAGATCGACCTCTCCAACGGCGGCGCCCTGAAGCTGACCGTGGGGGAGTACTTCACCCCCGACGGCACCAACCTCGCCGGCAAGGGGATCCAGCCGGACGTGCGGGCCCGCGATCTGCCGGGGACGCCCCGTGACGAGGGCCTCGAACGTGCACTCGGGGTACTGGCGGGCCAGTGACCAAACCGGACTGGCGCCACTACCGCGAGCGGCAGCGTGCGCGCGGCCGGGGCCGCAAGAGGGCGGCGCCGAAGACGGCCCGTGAGGCGGTTGAGGAGTTCCTGCGCGAGGAGCTGGGTGGGCGGGGGTTCCGCCCGGCGCTCGAGGTCGAAGCCGGGGAAGCCGCCACGGTTGCCGAGGCGCGCAGCGGCCCGAGACGCGACCTGACCGATCTGCCGACCTTCACCGTCGACCCCGCCACCGCGCGCGACTTCGACGATGCGGTCTCAGCTCGGCGCGAGGGCGAGGGGATCAGGCTCTGGATCCACATCGCCGACGTTGCCGCCCACGTGCCGCCGGGCTCGCCGCTCGACCGCGAGGCGAGGCGGCGCGGCAACAGCACCTATGTGCCCGGAGCGGTCGAGCCGATGCTGCCGCACGCGCTGAGCGAGGGCGCCTGCAGCCTCTCCCCCGGAGTGGAGCGGCTCGCCGTGACGGCGGAGGTCGAGCTCGGGGCGGATGGTCACCCGCGCGCGGCGAGCTTCTACCGCAGCCGCATCCGCTCTGAGGCGCGGCTCGACTACGACGAGCTCGACGTCGTCTTCTCCGGTCGCGCGGAAGCGCCGCAGGCGGTCGCCGAGTCGATTGCGGTGGCCCGGGAGGCGGCTGCGGCGCTCGGCGAGCGACGCGGTGCGACCAGCCTCGACGTCGAGTCCTTCGAGCCCGAGTTCCGCTTCGACTCACGCGGCCACGTGGTCGGCGCGCGCGGCGTCCCCCAGACCGAGTCGCACCGCCTGATCGAGCGGCTGATGATCCTCGCCAACGAGCGGGTGGCGCAGCTCCTGGAGCGCAAGCGGGTGCCGGCGATCTACCGGGTGCACCCGCCGCCGGATCCGCTGCGGATCGAGCAGCTGATCGCGCAGCTTCACGAGCTCGAGATTCCGACCCCGCCGCTGCGCGGTACGCCGGCCCCAGGCGAGGCCGCCGAGCTGGCGGCGGAGGCCAGTCGGCTGGTCGCCAGGGAGGCGGCGCGACGCGGGCACGGCCGCGCCGCGTATACAACGCTCGTGCTGCGGTCGATGAAGCAGGCCCAATACACCGAGCGCAACAGTGGGCACGCTGGCCTCGGCAGCGCCGCCTACTGCCATTTCACCTCGCCGATCCGCCGCTACCCGGACCTGATCGCTCACCGGGCGCTGCTGTCGGCGATCGGTGCCGGGGAGGCCGAGCCCGAGCGCGGCGAGGTGCGCGAGGCGGCGACCTGGTGCTCGGACCGCGAGCGCGCGTCGATTTCGATCGAGCGCGACGCCGATCGGCTCTGCGCGGCCTTCCTGCTCGGCCGGGAGCTGTTCGAGACCGGCTGGGGACGGAGCTTCGAGGGCGAGGTCTCGGGCGTGATCGGCGCCGGCGCGTTCGTGCGCTTCGCGGGCGAGCTCGCCGACGCCTACGAGGGCTTTCTCCCCGCCCGCCGGATTCGCGGCGAGCGCTTCGACCTCGACGAGACCGAGACCGCGCTGGTCGGCGCCAAGAGCGGGCGGCGGGTGCGGCTCGGCGATCCGATCGAGGTGCGGGTCGACGGGGTCGAGGC
>DASSXC010000276.1:0-7983 GCA_035704205.1 Solirubrobacterales bacterium
CTGGGCACTGTCGAGTGCGGTGGCAAGCGGCAGTTCGCGCAGCTCCAGCGCGTCGCCGAGGAGCACCAGGCGGTCGGCCCCCGCGAGCCTGTCGAGCAGCAGGCCGCGGATCTCGGCGTCACGCAAAAGGTCCTCGCCAAAGCCGCTGCCGAGGTGGAGGTCGGAGATGATCGCGGTCCGCATCCAGGCAACTTAGCTGGCGAGGCTAAGCTGACCGGATGAATGGCCTCAGCGAGGAGCGCCTTGCTCCCGTCAACGGGATCGAGCTTGCCTACCAGGAGCTCGGCGATCCGGATGGTGGCGAGCCACTGCTGCTGATCATGGGTCTGGCGACTCAGATGCTGGCCTGGGACGAGGAGCTCTGCATGATGCTGGGCGAGCGGGGGTTTCATGTGATCCGCTTCGACAATCGCGACATCGGTCGCTCGACCAAGATCGACTCGGCCGGCGTGCCGAAGCGGCTGGACATGCTGCTGGGGCGACGGGACTCGGCGCCGTACCGGCTCACCGACATGGCGGCGGACACGATCGGGTTGATGGACTACCTCGGGATCGAGTCGGCGCACCTGATCGGAGCCTCGATGGGCGGGATGATCGCCCAGACCGTGGCGATCGAGCAGCCGCAGCGGGTGCGGTCGCTGGTCTCGATGATGTCCTCGACCGGCAACCGCTGGCTCGGTTTCCCCACCTGGAAGGCCTTCGGAACCCTGTTCGCCCGACCCGGCGTGGGGCGGGAGGCGGCGATCGAGAGCACCGTGAGGACCTTCAAGACGATCGGCTCGCCCGCCTATCCGATGGACGAGCCCCGCTTCCGCGCGATGGCCGGGGCTTCCTACGACCGGTCCCACAGCCGTGCCGGCGTCGCCCGCCAACTCCACGCGATCACCGCCTCAGGCGACCGCACCGCCGCACTGGAAAGGCTGCGCCTCCCGGCCACGGTCCTGCACGGCGACAGCGACCCGCTGATCCGCCCCGCCGCCGGCCGCGCCACGGCCAGAGCGATCCGCGACTCCCACCTGCGCATCTTCAAGGGCATGGGCCACGACCTCCCACCGGCCCTATGGCCCGACTTCGTCGACGAGATAGCCGCAACCGCCGGCCGCGCCGGCGACCAGACCCTCAGCGCCTCGGCCCGATGAGCTAGTCGGGCCTGGCAACGTCGGGACGTAAGCCACCACGGCCGCAGCGTCTCTTGATGCGGCTGAGAGGACTCGAACCTCCACGGGGTTGCCCCCACGAGCACCTGAAGCTCGCGCGTATACCAAATTTCGCCACAGCCGCGAGAGCCTGAAATCTACAGGTTCCACCACGGCAGCGAGCCCGAACAGCCCTCGCAAAACCCTCCCCGCACCACAGACCAGTCACCCGACACCGCCGCCGCGTCCCGCTAGAATGTCGCTCCCGCGCCGCTATCGTCTAGGGGACTAGGACGCCGGATTCTCAGTCCGGAAACCGGGGTTCGAATCCCCGTAGCGGTATGGCTCTGGCAAGCCAATCTCGTCCGTGACAAGGCCATGAACCTTGTTTTCGGCAACACTTTCGGCAACAGCCGTCAAGCACGGTGCGAAGTCGGCGCAGCTCGTGCGGCTCGAGGAGACGCCCTTGCTGTTGCCGCCGTGTTGCCGCACCGCTGTGAATTCTGTTGCCGCTGTTGCCACCATTGGTAGGAGCATCGTAGCTACAGCCGGATCCGTGGGTGGCCGGTCCACTCACGGCAGCAACTGGAAAGCGACCTCGTGTCGCGGGCGGACGACGCTGAAGTGGCGGCGGTCGAGCGTTGCGACTTCGGTGGCATCGAGCCGCTCGGCCGCGACAATCACCGAGGCGTCGACCGTGCCAAGCGGCAGGTCGCGGTACTCGGCGACGAGCTCAGCGATGCGGACAGGATCGCTGGCATGTAGCGGCTCGACCGCAAAGCTGCCGCTGGCGAGATCGCCAAGGAAACGGACCTCCGCCTGCCAGCCCAACCTAGTTTCGATCAGGTAGGCGACCTCGGTGATGACGAGCGTGGGGAGGACGAGTGGGCCCGGGTGGGATTCGAGCAGCTCTAGGCAGGAGGAATGGTGGGCGTCGTCGGCGTCGACGTAGGCGTAGAGGGGCCCAGCGTCGAGGATCAGCGCGATGGGGCGATCTCCGCGGCGAGGATCTCCTCGATCCGCTCCGAGACGTCGCTATGGCCGCTGCGCCCGCTGGCCGCAGCCTCGAGGCGACGGCGCCCACCCGTCCCGAGGTGCTGCTCGAGCGCGGTGCGGGTGACGGCGGCAATCGTCACGCCGCGCCGCTCGGCCTCGTGGCGAAGGCGGGCGTCGAGATCGTCGGGCAGCTTGACGGTAGTTCGCCGCATAGGGATGCCAGCATACCATTCCGGTGAGGAGTCGATACGACGGTGGCTTCATTTGTCGCCAGTGAGAAAAGCGGCGGTCATGCCGCCGTCGACGACGATCTCGGCACCCGTGACATATCGCGAGGCTTGGGAGAGGAGCCAGACGACGGCCTCGGCAACCTCCTCTGGCTTGCCCAAGCGCTGAAGTGGGATATGGGCAAGGCGACGTTCCAGGGCTTGTTCATCTGCGACCAAGTGGCTCGTCAGCGGGGTGGAGATGAGGCCGGGGGAGACCAGGTTGACGCGGATCCCCGACAACGCGTGGGCAACAGCGAGCTCCCTCGCGAGCGCGAGAATGCCCCCCTTCGAGGCGGTGTACGCCAGCTGCGGCTCTGCAGAGCCGAGGTGGGCCACAGTACTAGCGAGGTGAACGATCGATCCGCCGCTCTCTCCCATCAATCGCACCGCCGCCTGGCTCGCCAGGAGGGCCCCGGTGAGATTTGATCGCAAAGTGTCCTGCCATGCTTCCTGATCAAGGTCAAGGACGTCGCCGTCTCGCGGATGCATGACGGCAGCCGCGCTCACCAGACCGTCGAGGCGACCGAAACGGCTACTGATCTCTTGCTCGATCTCCCTCCAGGCGTCCCAGTCGCCGACGTCGATCCTGAACAGATCGTGCTCGGGCAGGATCTCGGGCCGCATTTCCAAGCGATCGACGCCAAGCACCCTCGCCCCGGCCGCGATTGCGGCTCCTGCGACGGCACGGCCGATTCCCCCGGCGGCGCCGGTGATGAGCACCACCTGATCTCTTAGTGGTTCATTCATCGTGGAGTCAAACGGTAGGTGGTGAGCTCGACAAGCCACGCAAGCGCCAGCACCCAGACGGGAAGGTCGCCGTAGATGACCCAGACCGCCGAGGTGGCGGCGAGGGCCGCCGGATACAGGACCGGATGGTCATGTTTGAAGCCGAGCCGGACCGGGATCGTCTCCACGTTCTCGGCTCGGTCCTTGACCACGTCCCGCATGTCTCCAGCCAGGTTGCGTATCCCGGTGAGAACCGCGACCAGCAGCGCAAAGGGACCCGCGACCCCAGTCGCCACGAACAGCAGCGATGCCTTCAGCAGTCCGTTGATCAGCGGGGAGATCAGCGCCAGCCGGGGAAAGGCCTTCTTGCTCGCATAGAGGACGCAAAGCGCGGCGAAGCAGGCGACGGCAGGGCTTGGTCCAAGCAGAAGACCAAAGAGCCCAAGACCCGCCCAGGCCGCCCAAGGCCAGGGTCTGCGGCCTCGATCGCGGTGCCTCCACTCAAGGTAGATCAGAAAGGCAAACCACAGGGCGCTGGCTTGGGCGAATCCGATCGCCCCCGCCCCGCCGGCGGCGAGCAGGAGCCAGAGGTCGGCATATGAATAAGGCCGCAGCTGCCCCAGGTAGTTGAGCAGGCGAAGGCCTATCTGCTCTTTCCGAAACCGCTGAAACGGGAAATCGGAAGCTGGGCTAATAGACGGTCTTGACACGGGTGAACTCGTCGAGGGTTGAAAGGGCTAGCTCCCTGCCGTAGCCCGAACGCTTCACGCCACCCCATGGGACGCCGATGTCGAACAGGCCGAAGGTGTTGGTCCAACACACGCCCACCTCCGACTCGGCAGCAAAGCGCTCGAGCTTGGCGGGGTCGGAGGACCAGACCGAGGCGGAGAGGCCGTACTCGGTCGCATTGGCCATCTCGATCGCCTCCTCTATGCCGTCGAACTCGGCGATGCAGCCGACCGGGCCGAATATCTCCTCGTTCCAGATCTCCTGGTCGAGAGAGAGCGGCACTATCAGCGTGGGCTCGAGGCAGGTTTCGTTGGGTCCTCGCACCGAGCCTCCGCAGAGCAGCTTCGCACCTTCCTGCTGTGCTTTCTCGATGGCTTGCAGGACGGTGGCCGCGTGGCGGGAGTCGATCTGCGGGGCCATCGTGGTCGCCTCGTCGAACTGATCGCCCACGACGATCTCCCCGGTGGCGGCGACCAGGCGCTCGATGAACTCCTCGCGGATGCTCGACTCGACGATCGTGCGGCTGCCCGCGCAGCAGTTCTGGCCGGCGACATCGAAAATCGCAGTGACGGTCCCGGCGACCGCCTCGTCGAGGTCCGCATCGGCGAAGACCACGTTGGCGTTCTTGCCGCCGAGCTCGAGCACCATCCGCGGCAGGTTCTCCGCCGAGGCCGCAATGATCGAGGAGGCCACGGAGGTACCGCCGGTGAAGCTGATGCCATCGAGACCCGAGGCCTCGACCAAGGCGGTGCCTACCTCCGATCCCAGTCCGGCGACGACCTGCACTGCACCGCTGGGGGCATCGGCCTGCTCGGCGAGCCTCGTCAGGGCGAGGGTCGAGAGGGGAGCGCGCTCGGGGGCCTTTAGAACGACCGTGCAGCCGGCGAGCAGAGCGGGGGCGACCTTCCAGGTACCGACCGCGAGCGGGGCGTTCCACGGCGAGAGGGCGGCGATCGCGCCAAGCGGCTGGCGGAAGGATCGACCTCGCTCGTATTCCTCGGAGCGCTCGAGGTACTCAGGGCCGTGATCGGCGTAGAAGCGGAGGACATCGCGGGCATTACCGACGTCCCAACCACGGGTCCCAGCGTAGAGCTTTCCGACGTCGATCGACTCGATCGCCGCGAGCTCGTCGTAGGAGTCGTCGATCAGGTCCGCCATCCGCCGCAGGAGCGCAACCCGCTCCTCGATCAGGGAGGAGCGCCAGCTCTCCAAGGTCGCTCGCGAAGTGCTCACCACCTCCGCGATTCGGCTCGGCTTGGTCGAGGGAATCTCGGCGATGACCTCGCCGGTGTAGGGGTCGGCGGTGGGGATCGTCTCGCCCCCCGCCTGTGCCACCATCCCAAGCAGGTCCTGGTCATTCAGATAGGTGCGCGCAGCTACGCGGCCCGAAGCGTCGTTCTTGTACATGGTGATCTTCCTTTCTCGTGATGCCGTTGTCTCTAGGGACCGCTGTGTCTTGCTTGGCGCAGGCGAGCAGTCGCGCCGGCGTAGTTCTCAGCCCAAAGCCAGGGGTGCTCGATGAAGTCGTTCTCTGCGGGTAGGAGCCACTGTGGTTTGCGCGTATCGAGCGCCAGGGTTTCGCGTTTCAGGGCGCAGATACTGGAGTAGGTGTCTTCGCTCGCCCCACCGTCAATCAGTGCCTCTCCCTCCTTGTCGAGGAAGAAGTCCCGATAACCGCTTTGAACGTCTCGGTCGGTCTGGTCGATCAGCCATTCCCCGCCGGCGCTGTCGAAAGCCATCCATTGCCAGTAGCCGATGCTGTCTCCGTAGTAGGCGCGATCGGAGTTGGGTTTTTCCGGTTCGGGGATGACCCGAACTGAGACACCGCACATTCGGTAGAGCAAGATGACGTTCCAAAGCGCCGCGCGGTGAATACGAGGCGAGTTGGCCGGGTCATCTCCGAGAATCGGCATCAGGCGCTGGTTTGCCTCTAGATCACGACCAACACCTTTTACGCCCGAGAGCACCATGAACTGGTGGTAGGAGCGCGAGAACAGCCACATGCTGATCGTCCCGAAGAGCGCCTCGGGAGTATAAGTGCGGATTTGAGTTTGCTTGCCTCGCTCAAGCTGGGCGCAGATCAGCTGTAGGGCCGCCCCTAGCCCAAGACTAAGGTTGACCTTCCGGAAGATCTCCTCGTTGACTTCTCCCCGGGCACTCGGCAGATCCTTAACCAGGTGGTCCCAGCCCATCTCCAATGCTCGTCTGGGGTTGGGGTTGGCCGTGAAGACGGTGCTGATCTTCTCGGCTAGGATCGGCTGGGATATCACCTCTGGCTTAGTTAGCGGTGCATAGAACTGCTGGACCCATCGAGCCGCCCAAAGGAGAGAGCACATCGAGAGGTTCCAGGCATTCTGGGTTGGGAAGAGAACTTGGTCACGGTGCTGCGCGGCGAGGGCGGATTCGAAGTAGTCCTGGGCGCAGATCAGCCACCAGGAAAAGCGCTCGCCAGGGGAGAAGTCATATAGCTCCTCGCGTCGGTAACCAGATTGGAGAGGAACTGCGAGCGCGAGATAAGAGAGCTCTGAGGATTCTGCGGCGATCCGAAGCGCCTTCACCTGATTGGCGCCGACCTGTGCGGCCAAGTAAGTCCGGCCGTCGATCTCGATGTGTCGGGGTGCCTGCTCGGGGGCAAGCACGTCGACCTTGAACGGAATCGATCCGATCGTGCCCCAGCGAGCCGAAATATCGGCGTAGACCGTCCCCGCACCGAGGGTCAGGACCATCTCTTCGTCGGTCAGCCAGGACTTCAGCAACTCGCCGAAGCTGTCTCTCGCCACCTGCGTCAGCTCGTTCGGGGCGACCTCAGGTATGGCGTAATCCGCAAGCCTTCCTTCGCCGACGTCGACCGCGAGCGTGTGGGCGCCGTTGCTCGCTCTGGTCGAGAGCGCAAGGCGGGTCACGATGGAGTTGTAGGTGGGGCTAAAACCGCTATGAAGCAGCTCACGTGCGATTTGCGCCACTCCTCGGGCGTCGGAGTTCATCTTCAGGTACTTGGAGCCCGAGAGCCAGTCGCGAAGATCGACCAGGGCTTGTTGTCGCACCTGCAGCAGCGCAGGATGACCGTAGCCGGCGAGAATGTCGCCTTTGATCGGAGCGCACGCTTGCTGGATCGATTGTTTTCCGATCAGGGCATCGCGAACCCGCTGGTAGTCAACGTCAAGAAATTGCGTATCGAGTTCCAGCGAGCCAGCGAAGTGGCGCCCGCGTTTAACGATGATGGCTTTCTGCCCGGTCTCATTTTTGATGACGTTTTGAACGCGTGAGGCGGACTTGTTGAGAGCTTCGCTGACCTGCTTCAACTGTTCTACTTGCTCCTCGTGAAGACGCTCTCCATCTTCAACGCGCTTGGTGAGTGTGTCGTAGTCCTTCCATAGGCGCCGTATGCACTCCAGTCGCGAGCAGGTTCCCTTGGTGGCAAGCAGGGCGATCAATACACGGTCATGAGTGCGCAGCTCAGGGTGCTGCAAGAGATCGACGGTGCGTTCCGGAGGTCTCCTGTCTCCGCGCTCGACGACGACAAGTTTGCAGCCACCGAAGATGTTCAACTGCGGGCGGTCCATGAGGCAAATTTAGCCGCCCTCTTGCACAGGCTCGACCCAAACCTCCCAAAAACCTCCCTTCATCTGCGGGAGGTTGACGGGCGCTAACGAACGGGAGTTGCAGGCCTCTCGGAGATCATCAATGAGCCACTAAAGAGGAGGCTCAGATGGCTTGTAGGAATAAGTACCGCACTGTTTGTCTTGACAATCAGATCACCCGCCTGAGGGACCAGCGGGCAGCAGCTTTGGCCACTGGACGTCTCGGGGATGCGGCTGAGCTCACGCGCCAGCTCGATGAGCTGTATGCCGAACTTGGCTCAGGAAGCATCCCCTCCTATTACGCGTCTGACCGAGGAGGCCAACAGTGAGCGCCGAGTTGAGGATCATTCTTTTGCTTGTCATTGCGCTTATCAACGCTGGCTGGACTCTCGATATCGAACTCAATGAGCCGGACCAGGTTTGACGGAGACCGTTTTTAGTTGGTTTCCAATTTAAGAGGGATTGCTCAGTTGGACCTCCTGGGCAACGTATAGAGACTCGAACTCCACGGGAGAGTGATCGCCTAGAGATTCGTGCAGGCGGTCA
>DASSXC010000277.1:0-2544 GCA_035704205.1 Solirubrobacterales bacterium
CGGCTCGACGGTCCAGGTCCTGCTGATGCTGCTGGCGACGACGCCGATCACGGGCCGCTTCCTGCTCTGGGTGCTGGCGCCCGCTGCGTTGACCGATCGCAGCAAGGTGGGCTGACCGCTGTCGACTGCAGCGGCATCCGAGTACGACGCTCGTCCCGGCAGGGGGGACGTCCGTCCGCAGGTCCGCCCGCTTCGACTTCTTCTCTCGCTCCTCATCACCAGCGCGACCTTCTTCCTCGCGGCCGCGATCGTCCCCCGCTTCGACATCACGGATTTCTGGACTGCGCTGCTCGCGGCGATCGTCGTCGGACTCCTCAACGCGATCCTCGCCCCGATCGTCGCGGCGTCCCTGGTGCGTCACGCGGAGTCCGCCGCCTTTGCCCCGGACGACCATGCCAAGCTCACCGGCCGGCTCGAGGCCTCCATAGCGACGTGAACCGCACGCGAATCGCGGCGAGTGACTGCGACTGCGTCCAGCGGGTCGCGGCCACCTGCGGCGAGTCGCCGATGTGGTCCGTACGCGAGCAGGCGCTCTACTGGACCGACAACCTCGGCGGGCGTATCCACCGGCTGGAGCCAGAGAGCGGGAGAGAGCAGTGCTTCGTGCTTCGCCAGAACGTGATGGCCATCGGCCTGCGGAAAGGTGCTGGGCTCGTGCTCGCGCTCGCCAAGCAGTTCGCCTTCTACGAGCCTGGAGGCGAGCTTGAGCTGATCATGAGCGTCGAGCAAGACCAGCCGCACAACCGCATCAACGACGCCAAGGTCGACCGTAGCGGCCGCTGCTGGGCGGGCACGATGAACGAGATCGATTGGGACAAACCCTCCGGCTCGCTCTACCGCCTCGACCCAGGCCTCGAGCTAACCCGACTCCAAGGTGCGGTGGTCTGCGGCAACGGGCTCGGCTGGAGCCCCGACAACCGTACTTTCTACTTCTGCGAGAGCTTCCGCCACGCGATCTTCGCTTACGACTTCGACCCCGATGCCGGGGTCCTCTCGGCCCGGCGAGTGTTCGCGACCGTCGACCAGAGCAGCGGGGGGTTCCCAGACGGGCTGACGGTCGACGCCGAGGGCGGCGTCTGGAGCGCGCAATGCGGCGCCGGTCGAGTCGCGCGATACGCCCCCAACGGCGAGGTCACGCACGAGGTCGAGGTGCCGCTTCCCCAGCCGACGAGCTGCATCTTCGGCGGGCGGGACCTCGGCGTTCTCTACATCACCACTTCGCGGCAGAACCTGACCCCTGAGCAGCTCGGGCGCTACCCGCTATCGGGCAGCGTGTTCGCCGTGCGCCCCGGCCTGAGCGGTGTGCCCGAGCCGCACTTCGCACAGTAGGGGAAGGGTGCATAGCGGCCGAGATCTTGAGGGTCACATCGTCCGCCGACACAGGCCTTTCTTCTGGTCTGATCGGCGTCGTGATACCGCCGCCGGCGGCGTGAGCGATGTAGGGGCAGCGCCTGGCGGCTCGGAGGCGCTGGCATGAGTACCGAGCGGCGACGGTTCGAGCGGCGCATGTCGAGGTTCTTGCAAGAGCCGCCCTCGATTCGGACCGCGGCGAGCGTGATCGTGATCGCGACGGCGCTGATCGTCGTCGGCGGCGGTGTCCTGATGAGAGTCGTCGACCATGACGAGTACCCGAGCATCTGGGTCGGCATGTGGTGGGCTCTGCAGACAGTCACGACCGTCGGGTACGGGGACGTCACCCCGAAGGAGCCGAGCGGCCGGATCGTCGCGGTGTTCGTGATGCTCGAGGGGATCGCCTTCCTGGCGATCATCACCGCGGCTATCACCTCGACCTTCGTTGCAAGGGCTCAGCGTGAGCGGGGGCTCGCCGAAGACGCGACCGGCGCCACTTTCGAGGAGCGGTTGGCGAGAAATATGGACGACTTGGCCGAGCGCCTGGATCGCGTCGAGGCGATGCAGCGCGAGCTCGCGACGATGATGCGTCGTAGGATCGAACCATGAGGACACGCAGCGGCGACGTCGGCAAAGGTGAGCAGACGAGCCGGGCCGAAAGCGAGGTCGGCCGCGGCCGGGCCAAGGCGGTCCAGGATTGGCTGCGCGGGCGCGCGGAGAGACAACTGGCGCTGGTCAGGGGTGCCGTTCTTCATCCGGGCGGGCAAGGCTGCCGGTCACGGTCACGGAGGTGCGGGTTTCTTCAAGACCACTCCCTGGCTCGGCTTCGTCCCGAACCATGCCCCCCGGCCCGAGAGCAACCAGCTCGTGCTGCGGATCAGCCCGACTCCCGGTGCCAGGCTCAGGTTGCAGGCCAAGGACGCCGAGAAGTTGGTGCTGCGCCCGGTGCAACTGGGCATGACCTTCGCCAGCATGGAGGGCGAAGGCGCCATCGCCTACGAGATGCTCCTCCAAGCGGCCATGGTCGGCGACCCGAGCCACTTCGCGCGCCAGGACGCGCTCGAGGAGACGTGGCGCGTCGTGCAGCCGCCGATCGACGCTCCGCCGCCGGTCGAGGTCTACAAGAAGGGAACCCGGGGGCCCGAGTCGGCGGACAAGCTCGTGCGCGAGCACGCCGGCTGGCACGACCCCTGG
>DASSXC010000278.1:0-6645 GCA_035704205.1 Solirubrobacterales bacterium
AACACGGTCGAGCTTGCCAAGCAGGCGCGCAGCGTCAACGCGCTCTCCGGCGGACGCTTCACTCTCGGCATCGGCCTCGGCGCCCGCGACGACGACTACGAGGCGAGCGGATTCGAGCTGCGCGGCCGCGGCCAGCGCGACCAGCGGCTCGTAGTTGTCGTAGACGATGCGATCGATCGTGCCCAGGGTGGAGAAGCCGCGGGACTCGGCCCGCCGCGCCCACTCGGCCATCTGCGCCGCCGTGGCACCGGGCACGGCGTTCGGAAGCGCGACCCCTACGTCCATTGCGGCCTGCCTACCCTGGCCCCGCTCAACCGTAACGCTCGCCGATCACCGCGCGCAGCTTGGCGCGATCGTGACGGGCGTGGACGCGGCGCACGGTGCCCGAGCGCGAGCGCATCACCAGTGATTCGGTGGTGGCGCCGGCGCCGCGGTAGCGGACGCCCTGCAGGACGTCGCCGTCGGTGACGCCGCTGGCGGAGAAGAAGACGTCGTCGCCGGAGCAGAGGTCGTTCGCTGTGAGGATCTGGTCGAGGTCGTAGCCGGCCTCGACCGCGGCGCTGCGCTCCTCGTCGTTGCGGGGCCAGAGCCGGCCGAGGAGCTGGCCGCCCATCGACTTCAGAGCGGCGGCGGAGAGGACGCCCTCCGGGGTGCCACCGATGCCCCAGAGCAGGTCCACCGGGGAGCGATCGGAGACGGCGAGCAATGCGGCGGAGACGTCGCCGTCGGTGATCAGCCGGATGCGCCCCCCCGCCTCGCGCACCTCCTTCATCGCCTCCTCGTGGCGGGGGCGGTCGAGCATCACCACGGTGACGTCGCCGACGCTGCCGCCCTTGCGCTCGGCGATCAGCCTCAGCGTCTCCGGCAGCGGCCGGTCGAGGTCGAGCAGGTCGGCGATTTCCTCGCCGCCGGCCATCTTCTCCATGTAGACACAGGGGCCGGGGTCGAACATCGTGCCGCGCTCGGCGAGGGCGATCACGGCGAGGGCGCTGGGCATGCCGAGCGCGCAGAGGCGCGTCCCCTCGAGCGGATCGACGGCGATGTCGACGACCGGCGGGCTGCCGTCGCCGATCTGCTCGCCGGTGTAGAGCATCGGCGCCTCGTCCTTCTCCCCCTCGCCGATGACGACGACGCCGTCCATCGAGACCGAGTCGAGGACGAAGCGCATCGCGTCGACCGCCGCCTGGTCGGCGGCGATCTTGTCGCCCCGCCCGACCCAGCGGGCGGCGGCCAGGGCGGCGGCCTCGGTTACCCGCACCAGCTCCAGAGCCAGGTTCCGGTCTGGTTTCTGCGGCGACGTCTGCTCCATCGGCGGGCACCCTATATGGTCGCCCGCATGGCTCAACGTTGGGGACTGACCTTGCCCCTGCCGGGCACGCCGCTCGCCGCGCACGAGGAGCACGTCAAGCGCGCCGAGGCGGCCGGCTACACCGACATCTGGAGCGGCGAGACGAACGGGCCCGACGGCTTCACGCCGCTCGCGCTGAGCGCCGCCTGGACCGAGCGGGCGCGGCTCGGCACCGGAATCGTCGGCGTCTTCCAGCGCGGACCGGCGCTACTCGCCCAGGAGGCGGCGGCGCTTGCCGACGCCTCGGGTGGCCGCTTCGTCCTCGGCATCGGCTCCTCGTCGGACCGGATCGTCGAAGGCTGGAACGGGATCCCCTTCGAGCGGCCGCTGAGCAAGGTGCGCGAGACCGTCGAGTTCCTGCGGGTGGCGCTGGAGGGCGAGCGCACCGCCAGCGGCTTCAAGCTGGAGACGGCGCCCGCCGAGCGGGTGCCGATCGTGATCGCGGCGCTGCGCGGCAAGATGCTCGACCTCGCGGTCGAGCGCGCCGACGGCGCCTTCACCAACTTCCTGCCGCTCGGCGGCCTGCCCAGGGTCACCGCCCAGCTCGGCGACGCGCCCGACGGCTTCGAGCTGCTCTGTCGCTTCTTCTGCCTGCCGGGCGAGCGCGAGGCGGTCGAGCCGCTGGCCCGCTTCATGTTCTCCTCCTACATCACCGTCCCGGTCTACGCCGCCTTCTACCGCTGGCTCGGCTACGGCGATCAGATCGACGCGATGGTCGCCGCCTGGGAGTCCGGCGATCGCCAGGCGGCCGCCGCAGCGGCGCCGTGGGAGCTGATCGAGGACACCTTCCTCTTCGGCACCGCCGAGCAGATGCGCGAGCGCCTCGACGCCTTCGTCGCCGGCGGCGTGACCCTGCCGATCCTCACCCCGATCGTCACGCCCGACAAGCTCGGCGAGACGATCGAGGCACTGGCCCCTTAGCTAGACCGCGAAAACCAAGCAGGTCGGGGGACGCAGGAAGGGAGGTGAGGGGAGCGCACTTTTAGTGCGTGACCCGATCCGAGCGACCGAGGACCCCGAGATGCGCAGGTTTGCAGCGGTCTAGTACTCGACCTCGGCTCCCAGCCCGAACGAGCGGTCAGCGGCGAGTTCGACGATTTTGTCGACGATCGGTTCGTGCCAGCCCTCCTTCTTGGAGCGCGTGGCGATCGTCTCCACCGCCATGCCGACCCGGGTCGCCGTGGTCGACGCCAGTCCGCGCAGCACTTCGA
The DNA here is from genome assembly GCA_035704205.1 of Solirubrobacterales bacterium. Taxonomy (GTDB): domain Bacteria; phylum Actinomycetota; class Thermoleophilia; order Solirubrobacterales; family 70-9; genus VRUE01. Next base: position 2,560 of record DASSXC010000278.1, read on the forward strand.
AGTCGAACTCGCATTCTTCGCAGACTTCGGCCAGTTCGAGCAGGTACGAGGTTTCCTGGTATTCCTCGGAGATGACCAGGCCGTGGTGGACCGGGTCGTCGTAGACCACGGTCGAGGTGATGTCGGTCAGGGGCGCCAGGCGCCATTTCTTGTCCGGACCGCTGAGCGCGGTCCTTTCGCGGCTGATCAGGGCGAAGTTCCTGCCGTGGGCATCGCCGTTGCCGAGGATGTAGTTGCAGAAGGCGGCGGTCAGCAGGTTGACGATTTCATCCGGCCGACTGACCGCGTTCAGGAGGCCGCGGGCTTCGGTCCAGCCGGGCGCTTTGCCCTCGGGGCTCTCGCTGTCGGCGACCGGCGGGATGCCCAGCGCCTGGCAGAACGACTCGCAGTGGAGCCGCCCGACCTCGAGGCTGCCATCGCTGACAAGGCGGTCGTAGCGAGGTGAGACCAGGCAGCGCCGGCCGGCGATCTCGGCCACGCTTGCTTTCGCCACCGGTATGCCGACCTGGCGGCAGACCGTCATGCAGAACATCTCGTTGGCGACGTATTCGGGGTATTCACCGGTCTCGGGCTTGACCACGTGGGTGCTCGGCGCGCCGGCCTCCGGCCAGCCCCAGCGGTCGCCGGCCTCGTCGCGGATGAGGCTGAGCTTGTGGCGCACCCCCGGCAAGGCGAAGCGCATCCGCTGCTCGCACTCCTCGCTGAAGAGGCGCGGTGGCGGTGGCTTCAGCACTTCGGCCAGTTCGTCTTCGCTCAGCCAGGCGATCGAGGCTGCGTCGCGCGGCTGCGGCCGTTCCCCCGCGGGCACGAAGGTGACCGCGCCGGCGCAGTCGTGGCCGAGCTCGGCGAGGAGGAGGTAGCCATCGGTGGCGTCGAGGTCGAGCTCGCGACCGAGCCTGGTGCGACGCGGACCCTCCGGCAGCAGGCCCTCGACGTAGGCTCGCGTGGCCTCGGCGCTGTAGGGCTGGGGTCGAGCCGGCAGGGAGTTGCTGAGCAGGGCTCTGCCCGGTCCCACCCGGTCCACCAGCTCCGGATCGTAGGCAAGTCTGTAGTCGTTGTCTCCCGCGGGGAAGAGGGTCCCGACGCGCTCCCCGTAAAGGTAGACATCAAGGCTCAATTGGGTCCTCCTTGATCTTCCTCCGGGTATCCACGGTCCGTGACTTTAAACCGAAGCCAAGCTGAGCGCGTAGTCCTCGGCGGCGTCGGTGAACCAACCGTCGGGCCGCAAGCCGGCCTCCCGGTAGATGTCGTCCAGCGCCTCGCGGGTGAACTTGGTGGAGATCTCGGTGCGCATCTCCTCACCCGCCTCGAAGCGCACGGTGAGGTCGAGGCCATCGAGTCGCACGGTCTGGTCGGCGAGCGAGCGCAGGCGGATGTCCATGCGCGTGGCCTCGCTGTCGTAGCGGGCGATGTGCTCGAAGCGGTCGAGGTCGAAGTCGGCGTCGAACTCGCGGTTGAGCACCTGAAGGACGTTCTTGTTGAACTCGGCGGTGACTCCGCCGGGGTCGTCGTAGGCAAGCTCGAGGCGATCGTGGGCCTTGACCAGGTCGGTCCCGAGGAGGATGCGATCGCCCGGCTCCAGCAGGGCGGCGATGCGGGCGAGGAAGTCGCGCCGGGCGTCGGGGTAGAGGTTGCCGATCGTGCCGCCGAGGAAGGCGACGAGGCGGCCGCCGCCACCGTTCGGGATCCGCTCCAGGTCGTGCTCGAAGTCGCAGACGAGGCCGCGGACGATCAGGCCCGGGTACTCCTCGACCAGCGCCTCGGCGGTCTGGCGGGTGATCTCCTCGGAGATGTCGACCGGCACATAGGTGGCGAGGCAGCCGGCGTCGCGCATCGCGTTCAGCAGGTGGCGCGTCTTCGCGGCCGAGCCCGAACCGAGCTCGACCAGGGTGCCGGGCTCGCCCGCGGCGGCGACGATCTCGGCCGAGCGCTCGCTGAGAATCTGCCTCTCGGCTCGGGTTGGGTAGTACTCGCGCAGCTCGGTGATCTGCTCGAAGAGCTGCGAGCCGCGCTCGTCGTAGAAGTACTTCGGCGCCAGCTCCTTCGGCTTGGCGGTGAGCCCGAGGCGGATGTCGCGCGCCATGCCGGCGCCGCCGTCGGCGCGCAGGTGGACCTCGATCTCGATCGCCTCGGCGGCGGCGCCCGGGTTCATCGGGCCACATCCCTCACACAGCGGAAGCCGGAGAAGATCTGGCGCCGCTGCGGCAGGTCCCAGTTGCGGAAGCTGGGCCGCATCACCTCGCGTGCGGTCGCCCATGAGCCGCCGCGCAGGACCTTGTGCTCGTCGCCGAAGAAGACCTCGGAGTACTCGCGGTAGGGGAACGCCTCGAAGTCGGGGTAGGCGAGGAAGTCCGAAGAGGTCCATTCCCAGGCGTAGCCGACTCCCGCCAGTCGAGTGTGCGCCACCTCCCACTCCCGCTCGCTGGGGAGTCGTTTGCCCGCCCAGCGGGCGAAGGCGTCAGCCTCCTCCCAGGAGACGTGGATCACCGGTTGGGCGGAGTCGACCGGCTCGTGGCTGCCCCTCGCGGCGCTCACCCAACCGGACTCGGCGTCGCCCTCCCAGTAGAGGGGCGGCTTCGCCCCGGTCTCCTCCATGTAGGCGATATACGCGCCGTTGGTCACGGGAGTTCGATCGATCTCGAACGGGGCGAGCTCAACGGTGTGGCGCGGGCGCTCGTTGTCGTAGGCGAACCCGGTGGGCAGCGCCCCGATCTCGTACTCGCCCTCCGCAATTTCGATGGTTTCCAACCCCAAACGAGACCCCAAGGGGGGCGTGTCCGAGCTTTTGCCGCCATATGGATGCAAAAACTCGGACACGTCCGCGGGCGGATGGAGGCTGGTGGGCAGCTCGTAGCCGTCGACCATCTGCAGGAGCTGCAGCATCGTCTCGTTGTGCTGCAGCTCGTGCGCGAGCAGCATCTCGTAGACGAAGCCTTCGCGCAGCAGCGGGTCCTCGACGCCGGGGCCGATGTCTACTTCGTCGAGCACCTCGAGGGTGCGCTCGCGTACGTCGGCCAGGTATGAGCGCAGCTCGGCGTCGCGCAGGATCGGCAGCTCCCCGCGGCTTCTGCGCGGGTTCTCGATCGCGTCGTAGAAGCGGCCGAGCTCGCCGTGCAGCGGCTCGCGCTCCCCGATCGTCTGCACCAGCCAGAGCTCCTCGAAGTTGGCGATGTGGCCGAGGTCCCAGGCGAGCGGGCTGAGGATCGGCGAGTAGACATGGTTGAGCCGCTCGTCGTCGAGTGACCCGATCAGCTCATACGTGCGTCGACGCGCCTCCGCGAGCCGGTCCGCGATCGCTTCCTTGGAGCTTGCCGTCACCTCGGTGGCGATGCGAAAACCCTAGCGACCCGAGCACGTCCGGTGTGAAATCTCCATATTGGACAGGCCGATACGCTGCCGGCCGATGAACGTCATGGGAGCAGGGGCGCTGGTCGCCGGCGGGGCGTCTGGGCTGGGCGAGGCGACCGCGCGAGCATTGGCGGGCACAGGCGCGAGCGTCGTCATCGCCGACCTCAACGCGGCGAAGGGCGAGGCGCTGGCGGCGGAGCTCGGCGCGGGCGCGACCTTTGTCGAGGCCGATGTAACCGACGAGGTCGCCGTCGCGGCGGCGGTCGAGCGGGCGGTCGAGGTGGGCGATGGCGGACTGCGGGTCTCGGTTTGCTGCGCAGGGATCGGCTGGGCGGAGCGCGTCGCGCACAAGGGTGGGCCCCACGACCTCGAGCTCTTCACCAACGTGATCAAGGTCAACCTGGTCGGCACCTTCAACGTGCTGCGCCTGGCGGCAGCGGCGATGAGCGAGAACGAGCCCGACGCGGAGGGCGAGCGGGGCGTCTGCGTCAACACCGCCTCGATCGCCGCCTTCGACGGGCAGATAGGGCAGATCGCCTACGCGGCCTCGAAGGGCGGGATCGTCGGCATGACCCTGCCGGCGGCGCGCGACATGGCCTCGCGCGGCGTCCGCGTCGTCACCGTCGCCCCGGGCCTCTTCGACACGCCCCTGCTGGCGGCCCTTCCCGAGGACGCCCGCACCGCGCTGGGCGCCGGCGTCCCCTTCCCCTCGCGATTGGGCCGCCCGGGGGAGTACGC